>JALOSN010000088.1 GCA_025458415.1 Hydrogenophaga sp. | reverse complement strand
CACCACTGCGGCGTGGGCGAGGTGGGCGGATTCCTGCAGCGGCTGGACGAAGGCACCTGGTGCGGCCATGTGCTTGAGCACGTGGTGATCGAGTTGCTCAACCTGGCCGGCATGCCCACCGGCTTCGGCCAGACACGCTCGACCAGCCGGCGCGGCGTGTACCGCATGGTGTTCCGGGCACGCGACGAGCGGGTGGGCCGGGCCGCGCTGGAGCAGGGCCACGCGTTGCTGACCGCCGCGATCCGCGGCACCGGCTTCGATGTACCGGCCGCCGTGGCCTCGGTGCGCAAGGTGATCGATGCCTGGTACCTGGGCCCGAGCACGGCCTGCATCGTGGCGGCGGCCACCGAGCGCCGGATCCCGCACCTGCGGCTGAACGACGGCAACCTGGTGCAGCTGGGTCACGGCATGCACCAGCACCGCATCTGGACCGCCGAAACGGATCGCACCGGCGCCATCGCCGAAAGCATCGCCGGCGACAAGGACCTGACCAAGACCCTGCTGCAGGCCGTCGGTGTCCCGGTCCCGGAGGGGGTGTCCGTCGACAGCCCCGAGGAGGCCTGGGAGGCGGCACAGGACCTGGGCCTGCCGGTGGTGGTCAAACCCAGCGACGGCAACCACGGCCGCGGTGTCACCCTCGACCTGGACAACGAGGCCGATGTCAAGGCCGCCTTTGCCCTGGCCCGCAAGCACGGCAGCGAGGTGCTGGTCGAGCGCTGCATCCCGGGCAACGAGCACCGGCTGCTGGTGGTCGGGGGCCAGGTGGTGGCGGCGGCGCGCGGGGAATCCGCCTGGATCACCGGCGACGGGAAGCACACCGTGCTGGAACTGCTGGAACTGCAGATCAACAGCGACCCGCGGCGTGGCAGCAGCGAGGACCATCCATTGAACCGCCTGGACCTGGCGGAGGACGACGTGGTCCGGCAGGACCTGCAGCGCCAGGGCTTCGAGCCCGAATCGGTGCCACCGGCAGGCCGACGCATCCTGGTCCAGCGCAACGGCAACGTGGCCTTCGATTGCACCGACGAGGTCCACCCCGAGGTCGCCTACGCCGTGTCGCTGGCCGCGCGCACCGTGGGGCTGGACATCGCCGGAGTCGATCTGGTGGCGCGCGACATCGGCCAGCCGCTGCAGGCGCAGGGCGGCGCGGTGGTCGAGATCAACGCCGGGCCCGGCCTGCTGATGCACCTGCGCCCGGCCACCGGCCAGCCGCGCCCGGTGGGCCAGGCGATCATCGAGCACCTGTTTGCGGGCCAGGACGGGCTGCCCCACCCCGGCCGGATCGCGCTGGTGGGCGTGGCCGGCTCGCGCGGCACCACGCCCATCGCCCGCATCATCGCCCGGCTGGCCCAGCTGTCCGGCCAATCCACCGGACTGGCGTGCGGCGACGGGGTGTTCCTCGGGTCCCGCCTCATCGAGGCGCCGGGAGCGGCGCTGGACCGGGACTACTGGGACGCCTGCCAGCGCCTGCTGATGAACCGCGAGCTCGGTTGTGCCGTGTTCGAGAACGGGCCCGGCCTGATCCTCGACGACGGACTGCCCTACGACCGCTGCCAGATCGGTCTGGTGACCGACTTTGACGGCTGGACCGGCCTGGAAGCCCACGATGTGCAGGACATCGAGGCCATGCACCGCGTCATGCGCACCCAGATCGATGCCGTTCTGGCCGACGGTGTGGGTGTGCTCAACGGCGACGACGAACGGGTGGCCGCGCTGGCCGAACTGTGTGACGGCGAGGTCCTGTATTACGGCCACACCGGGTCGACCGGTCCCGCCGCGGTGGTGGCGGCCCACCTGGCCCGCGGCGGCCGGGCCGCCCTGTGCGACGAGCGGCTGCGCATCCAGCTGCGCCAGGGCGCCCATGAAAGCCAGGCACCGACCATCGATCTGGCCATGGTTCTGGCCAACGTCCCCGAATCCGAGCGGCCCGCGCGCGCGCAGGTGTTGCTGGCCGCCGTGGCCGGGGCCTGGTCCCTGGGGCTGTCCGCCGAACTCATCGGTGCCGGCCTCGACAGCCTGGGCCTGCGGGCGGCCTGAGTCCGCCGACGAACACACCAACGTTTCCACTCCCACCCACCATGGACATCTCCCGTATCCGCGCGCTGCGTGGCCCCAACCTGTGGAGCCGCCACACGGCCATCGAGGCCATCGTCGCCTGCGAGCCGTCGGAATGCAGCCTGACCAGCCTGCCCGGCTTCGAGACCCGGCTGCGAGCCCTGTTTCCCAACCTGGGGCCCCTGCGGCGCGAGCCTGCCGAGGCCTCGCTGGCGCACGTCCTGGAAGTGACGACACTGGCCCTGCAGGCCCAGGCCGGCTGCCCGGTCACCTTCAGCCGCACCACCCGGACCACCGAACCCGGCACCTACCAGGTGGTGGTGCAGTACACCGAGGAGGACGTGGGCCGGCGGGCGATGTCCAACGCCGAATCGCTGCTGCGGGCGGCCTTGTCCGGCAGCTTCTACGACGTGGACGGCAGCGTGCAGGTGCTGCGCGAGCTGGACGAGGACCTGCGCCTGGGTCCGTCCACTGGCGCCATCGTGCAGGCCGCCATTGCGCGCGGCATTCCCTACCGGCGCCTGACCAGCGGCTCGCTGGTCCAGTTCGGCTGGGGCTCGCGGCAGCGGCGCATCTGGGCCGCCGAGATCGACTCCACCAGCGCCGTCTCCGAATCGATTGCCCAGGACAAGGACCTGACCAAGACCCTGCTGCGGGCGGCCGGCGTGCCGGTGCCCTGGGGCCGGCCGGTGGACAGCGTCGACGAGGCCTGGGAAGTGGCCCAGGCGATCGGGCTGCCGGTGGTGATCAAGCCGCAGGACGGCAACCAGGGCAAGGGCGTGACGGTCAACATCGTCAGCCGCGAGCACCTGGAGGTGGCCTACCGCGTGGCGGCCGAGGTCGGCCAGGTGATGGTCGAGCGCTTCCTGCCCGGCAACGACTTCAGGCTGCTGGTGGTGGGCGATCGCCTGGTGGCGGCCGCCCGGCGCGACCCGCCTTTTGTGATCGGTGATGGTGAACACACGGTGCGCGAGCTGGTCGACCAGGTCAACACCGACCCGCGCCGCGGCGACGGGCACGCCACCTCGCTGACCCGCATCCGCATCGACGACATCGCGGTGGCCCGTTTGAAGGTGCAGGGCCTGACTCCCGACGACATTCCGGAAAAGGGGCGGCGTGTCGTGCTGCGCAACAACGCCAACCTGTCCACCGGTGGCACCGCCACCGACGTGACCGACGAGGTGCACCCGGATGTGGCCGCCCGCGCCGTGGCTGCGGCCCGCATGGTGGGACTGGAGATCTGCGGTGTCGACGTGGTCTGCGAGACCGTGGTCCGGCCGCTGGAGGAGACCGGCGGCGGCATGGTCGAGGTCAATGCCGCGCCCGGCCTTCGCATGCACATCTCGCCTTCATACGGCAAAGGACGTGACGTCGGCGAGGCCATCATCTCCAGGCTGTTCGGCCAGGGCGAGAACGGCCGCATTCCGGTGGTGGCCGTCACCGGCACCAACGGCAAGACCACCACCACCCGCCTGATCGCCCACCTGCTGGCCGGGGCCGGCTACCGCGTGGGCATGACCAACACCGATGGTGTGCACGTCAATGGCCGACAGACCGACTCGGGCGACTGCTCGGGACCCAAGAGCGCGCGCAACGTCCTCATGCACCCCGAGGTGGACGCGGCGGTGTTCGAGACCGCGCGCGGCGGCATCCTGCGCGAAGGCCTGGGCTTCGACCGCTGCCAGGTGGCCGTGGTCACCAACATCGGCGCCGGCGACCACCTCGGGCTGAACTTCATCACCACCGTGGAAGACCTGGCGGTGCTCAAGCGGGTGATCGTGCAGAACGTGGCCGATGAAGGTTACGCGGTGCTCAACGCCACCGATCCGAACGTGGTTCGCATGGCACAGCTGTGCCCGGGCGGCGTGATCTTCTTCGCTGTCGATCCGCACCATCCGGTGCTCGCCAGCCATCGCGCCCAGGGCCTGCGCTGTGTCTTTGTCGAGAACGGCGAGATCGTGGCTGCCGAGGGCAGTTGGCGCGAACGGGTGGCGCTGCGCGATGTGCCGATGACACGCCAGGGCACCATCGGCTTCCAGGTGGAAAACGCCATGGCGTCGCTGGCGGCGGTGTGGGCGCTCGGCATGGACTGGGACGTGATCCGGGCCGGCCTGGCCAGCTTCGTCAACGATGCCAGCAACGCTCCCGGGCGCTTCAATGTGATGGACTGGCGCGGCGCCACCGTGATCGCCGACTACGGACACAACCCCGACGCCATGCGCGCCCTGGTGGCGGCCGTGCAGGGCATGCCCGCCAAGCGCCGCTCGGTGGTGATCAGCGGTGCCGGCGACCGCCGCGACGAGGACATCCGCGAACAGACCCAGATCCTGGGCACGGCTTTCGACGAGGTCATCCTGTACCAGGACGCGTGCCAGCGCGGCCGCGAGGACGGCGAGGTGATCGCCCTGCTGCGCCAGGGCCTGGAGGGCGCCGCGCGCACCACCCGCGTGGACGAGATCCGCGGCGAGTTCCTGGCCATCGACACCGCCCTCGAACGCCTGCAGCCTGGCGACCTGTGCCTGGTGCTGGTGGACCAGGTCGAGGAAGCCCTGGCCCACCTGGAAGGCCGGGTGCGGGCCGGGTGACGGCGATGGGGCCGGGCACACCCGGTTCAGCAAGCCGCCGACGGCTGTGTGGGCTGGGCGCCGCCCTGCTGCTGGCGGCCTGCGGCAGCACCCCGCCAGCGCGCCGGCCGGCGGCGCCCGCGCTGCCCGCGCTCTCACCGGAATCCGCCCGGGACCTGGCCATCCACGCCCTGGGCCTGGTCGGCACCCCCTACCGCTGGGGAGGCAACACGCCCGAGAGCGGCTTCGACTGCAGCGGTCTGATCGCCTATGTCTACCGCAGCCACGCCGGCGTGTCGCCACCGCGCACGGTGGCCCAGCTGGCCGGCTTCGGCCAGGCGGTGGACGGCACCGAGCTGCGCACCGGCGACCTGGTGATCTTCGGGCTGGACCCGGCCTGGCACGCCGGCATCTATGTCGGTGAAGGGCGCTTCGTGCACGCACCCTCGACCGGCGGCACCGTGCGCCTGGACCGGCTGGACAACCGCCACTGGTCGCGCCAGCCGACCCGTTTCCGGCGCATCTGAGGGGTCCCGCGCGCGCGGCGCGACAATCGGGGCCATGACCTCGCATGCCCAACGCCCCGCCACCCCCCTGTCGACCCAGGACAGCACCCGCATCGACGACCTGCGCATTGGCGCGGTGCGTCCCCTGATCACGCCCGCACTGCTGCAGGAATGGCTGCCGGTGCCCCCGGCCGCACAGACCCTGGTCGAGAGCAGCCGCGCCGCCATCTCGCGCGTGCTGCATGGCCAGGACGACCGCCTGATCGTGGTGGTCGGGCCCTGCTCCATCCACGACCATGACCAGGCGATGGACTACGCACGCCGGCTCAGGCAACAGGCCGACGCACTGGCCGGCGAGCTGCTGGTCGTCAGAAGGGCTACATCAACGACCCGCACCTGGATGGCAGCTTCGCCATCAACGAAGGGCTGGAGCTGGCGCGCCAGCTGCTGCTGGACATCGTCGGCCTGGGGCTGCCGGTGGGCACCGAGTTCCTGGATCTGCTGAGCCCGCAGTTCATCTCCGACCTGGTCAGCTGGGGCGCGATCGGCGCCCGCACGACGGAAAGCCAGAGCCACCGGCAGCTGGCCAGTGGCCTGAGTTGCCCGGTAGGCTTCAAGAACGGCACCGACGGCGGCATCAAGGTCGCCAGCGACGCCATCCAGGCGGCGCAGGCGCCACACGCCTTCATGGGCATGACCAAGATGGGCCAGGCCGCGATCTTCGAGACACGCGGCAACGCCGACTGCCACGTCATCCTGCGCGGCGGCAAGGCGCCCAACTACAGCGCAGCCGATGTGCAGGCCGCCTGCGACCTGCTCAAGGCCGCCGGCCTGCGCGAACAGGTGATGGTCGACCTGTCACACGCCAACAGCAGCAAGCAGCACCGCAAGCAGATCGAGGTCGCCGCCGCGGTGGGCGAACAGATCGCGGCGGGCGACGCGCGCATCACCGGCGTGATGATCGAGAGCCACCTGAGCGAAGGCCGGCAGGACATCGTGCCGGGGCAGCCGCTGCAACGCGGTGTGAGCGTGACCGACGCCTGCATCGGCTGGGACCAGACGCTGCCGGTTCTGCAGGGCCTGGCCCAGGCCGTCAAGGCGCGACGCGCCGTTCAGGCCGGGGCTTGAGGCTTCGGCGCCGCTGGCATCCGGTTGGTCGCGGTGGCCAGCAGGGTGGCGCACAGGGTTTCTTCTCCCATCGCGTCGATGCTGTAGACCTCCGAAGCGCAGACGGTCTGTGAGCGTCCGACGCTGACGACCCTGCCGCGCGCGCGCAGCAGACGCCCTTGCGCCGGCGCCACCAGCTTGAGCGTGGTGTCGGTGGTCGCGTTGGACCCGCCGACGGGCAGGGTGGTGGC
>JALOSN010000484.1 GCA_025458415.1 Hydrogenophaga sp. | reverse complement strand
GTCGAGTACTACTTCAAGATGCCCAGCGGCATGGAAGAGCGCGATGTGATCGTGCTCGACCCGATGCTGGCCACCGGCAACTCGGCCGTGGCCGCGGTGGATCGCCTGAAGCAGACGAATCCGCGCTCGATCCGCTTCGTCTGCCTGGTCACCTGCCCGCAAGGACTCAAGACCTTCCATGACGCGCACCCCGACGTGCCGGTCTACACGCCGGCGGTCGATCGCGGGCTCAACGAACACGGCTACATCGTTCCGGGTCTGGGTGATGCGGGTGACCGGATTTTCGGCACCAAGTAGGGGCACCCCCATCGCAGGCTCACCGCGTGTGGACTGCTCCGCCGCTCAAGGGGCAACGCAAGTGCCCGGCGAAGCCGTTGGCGCCGCGTTCGGACCCTCGCCTCTCGGATGAGGAAATCGGCCTGAAACACAGGGTTTGCCCGGATCGGGTATGGTTCGCCCATGGCGGTTCTTCCTGTTTCTTTCTGGTCTCTGGGCTGGCGCACGCTCTGGCGTGACTGGCGGGCGGGCGAGCTGCGTTTGCTGCTGATCGCGGTGACCCTGGCGGTCGCGGCGCTCACGGCGGTGGGATTTTTTGCAGACCGCTTGCAGAACGGACTGCAACGCGACGCGCGTGCCCTGATCGGCGGTGACGCCGTGGTCAGCAGCGACCAGCCGGCACCGGCACCTTTCGAGGCCCAGGCCCGTGAGCAGGGCCTGCAGGTCGCGCGCACCCTGAGCTTTCCCACCATGGGGCGGGCGCCGGACGATCTGGGCGGAGCGGCCCGGCTGGTTGCCCTGAAGGCGGTGGGCGAGGCCTACCCCTTGCGGGGCAGTCTGCGGGTTGCCGACCGGCCCGGTGGCGCCGAGCAGGTGGTTGCAGGTGGACCACCGCGTGGTCGTGCCTGGGTTGACGCCGCCCTGCTGGGTGTGCTGGACCTCCAGATCGGCCAGACCCTGTGGCTCGGCGACAGTGCCTTCACCCTGGACAGGGTCATCGTTGTCGAGCCCGACCGGGGCGCCGGCTTCATGAGCTTTGCGCCCAGGGTCATGATCCATGCCGATGACCTGCCGGCCACTGGCTTGGTGCAGCCGGCCAGCCGCCTGAATTACCGCCTGGCGGTGGCGGGCGACGACGCCGCCGTCGCCCGTTTTGTACGCTGGGCCGAAGCCGAGATCGACCGGCCCGAGGTGCGTGGCATCCGGCTCGAATCCCTGCAGGGTGGGCGACCGGAGGCCCTGCTGGCCGCCCTGCTGTGTGCGGTGGCGGTGGCCATCGCCTCGCGCGGATTTGCCCAGCGCCACCTCGACGACTGTGCCATGCTGCGTGTGCTCGGCCTGTCCCAGGCCACCATGGCCAGGGCCTACGCGCTGGAGTTCGTGCTGGTCGGGCTGATGGCCAGCGCCGCGGGCCTGGTGCTGGGATTTCTGGTGCACCACGTGTTCGTGGTGCTGCTCGCCGGCCTGGTGGAGGCCGGGCTGCCGGCGCCGGGTCTCAAACCGGTCTGGCTGGGACTCGGCATGGGCCTGACCCTGATGATCGCCTTCGGACTGCCGCCGGTTCTGCAACTGGCCCGGGTGCCACCGCTGCGGGTGATCCGGCGCGACGTGGGGCAACTCAAGCCGGCCAGCCTGGCGGTTCTGTCGCTGGGGGTCGTCGGCTTTGCGAGCCTGCTCCTGATGGCCAGCCGGGACCTCAGGCTCGGAGGCATCGCGGTCGGCGGGTTCGCCGTCGCCGTGTTGCTGTTTGCCGTCGTCAGCTATCTGGCCGTGCGCCTGTTGCGCGCCAGCGTGAACGAGGCCACGGCGCCCCGCGCCCTCATCATGGCCACCCGCCAGCTGTCGGCCAGGCCGGTGTTTGCCGTCGTGCAGATCAGCGCGCTGTCGGTCGGCCTGCTGGCGCTGGTGCTGCTGGTCCTGTTGCGCACCGACCTGATCGCCAGCTGGCGCAATGCGACGCCACCCGATGCGCCTGACCGTTTTGTCATCAACATTCAGCCTGAGCAGGACCAGGCTTTTCGCGACGCGCTCGTCAATGCTGGCGTGACCGACTTCGACTGGTACCCGATGATCCGGGGCCGCCTGGTCAGCATCAACGGGCAGACAGTCGATCCTGCCGGCTTCGCCACAGACCGCGCACAGCGGCTGGTCGAGCGGGAGTTCAACCTGTCGCACGGTGCCAGCCTGCCGCCCCACAACCCGGTCGTGGCCGGGCGCTGGACCGAGGACGAGGCCGACGGCATCAGTGTCGAGGAAGGCCTGGCCCAGGAGCTGGGACTCAAGCTGGGTGACCGCCTGGGCTTCGACATCGCCGGGGTGGTCACCGAAGGACGGATCACCAGCCTGCGCAAAGTGGACTGGGGGTCCATGCGGGTCAACTTCTTCGTCATCTTTCCCCGCGCCCAGATGAGTGATGTGCCGCTGACCTACATCAGCGCCTTCCGGGCCCCGGCCTCCGGGTCGGGATTCGACAACGCGCTGGTGCGCCAGTTTCCCAACATCACCAATGTCGACATGAGCCAGACCATCGCCCAGGTGCAGCGGGTGCTCGGACAGGTGATCCGA
>JALOSN010000087.1 GCA_025458415.1 Hydrogenophaga sp. | reverse complement strand
GGGGAGCGGGGTGGTGCGTGTGCGGGTCCATGACAACGGCTGCGGCATGAGCGAGGCCGTCAAACGACGCATGTTCGAGCCTTTCTTCACCACCAAGCCCGTGGGCCAGGGCACCGGCCTCGGGCTGCCCGTGGTGCTGGGCATTGTCGAGGCCCACGGGGGCGCCATCGAGGTGAACAGCGAGCCCGGGCACGGCACGCGCTTTTCGCTGTTCTTCCCCGCGGTGAACGGCACGAGGCTTGCGCCTGACGGCAAGGTATCGGAGACAGCCGCTCCCAATGAAGTCACAATGGCATCAGACGGTGCCGACCCAGTCGCCCAGTCCTCGGAAAGTGAACCCATGACAGAGAATCGCGCAGCCGGACCACGCCATATCCTGTACCTCGACGACGACGACACCCTGGTGTTCCTGGTGCGTCGCCTGCTGGAGCGTCGTGGGTACCGGGTGACGGGCGTCAGCGACCAGCAGCAGGCGATCGATGCCGTGCGCGCCAACCCCGACGGATTCGACCTGATGCTGACCGACTACAACATGCCCGGCATGTCCGGTATCGAGGTGGCCGAGGAGGTGCTGCGCATCAGCCCCTCGCTGGTGGTCGCGGTGGCGTCGGGTTACATCAACGAGGAACTTGAGCAGAAAGCCAAGGCCGCCGGCGTGCGGGAGGTGGTCTTCAAGACCGATGCCATCGAGAGCTTCTGCGAGGTGGTCGAGCGCCTCTCGCGCGCTGCGCCCTGATCAGCCGCCGCCCAGCAGCACCCGCGCCAGCACGGCGCTGTCCACATTGCCACCACACAGGGTGGTGCCGACCTTCAATCCGACCAGCTTCGAGCGCCTCTGCCAGGCAGCCGGCCACGTTGTGGGTGTCGGCATAGATGGCCCGCATGGCCTGCGCGACTTCGTCATCCGTCACCTTCACCACATCGTCAAGGTGCGCTGCCAGCACATGCAGGGCCGCCTGGTCGGCGACCCGGCAGGCCATGCCGTCGGCCAGAACGGTGCTGACCGGCGCCTCCACCACCCGACCGGCCGCCAGCGAGTCGGCGTAGGTCGTGGCATGGGCGCTGACCACACCCACGATGCGCGCCGGGTGGCTGAGGGCCAGCTTGGCGGCAATGGCCGAACAGGCGCCCGAGCCCTGACCGATGGGCACGTACACCACGTCCAGGTCCGGCACCGCCCGCAGGAATTCCCACCAGCAGGTGCTCACACCGAGCAGCAGGTCCGGATGGAAACTGGGCACCATGTGTGCGCCACGCTCGGTCGCCAGGCGCATCGCGTGTTCCCGGCTTTCCTGGAAGTCGTCGCCGTGCTCGACCAGTGTCACGCCCAGCGCCCGCATCGCCGCGTTCTTTTCGGCCGAGTTGCCTTTGGGCACCACGATGGTGCAGGTCACACCGTGGGCCCGGGCCGCCCAGCCCAGGCTCTGACCGTGGTTGCCGCGGGTGGCGCTGATCACTTCCCGCGGCAGTTCACCGCGCTGGCGCAGCCGGTCGAAATAGGTCAGCCCGCCCCGGATCTTGAACGCACCCACTGGCGTGTGGTTCTCGTGTTTGACCCAGCAGTCGGTGCCCAGGCGCTGGCTCAGCAGGGCCCAGCGGTACTGGGGAGTGGGTGCAAACGCGCGGTAAACCACCTCGGCGGCGTTTTCGATGTCACTCAGCGAAGGCAGGCTCATGGGATTTCCTGGGAGTGCAGTACCGTGGCAGTGTCGGCAGGGTGGCTCAGATCGGCGTGCAGGCCCGCCGGGCCGACCTGCACCGCGACGTCTGTCAGCCCGATGGCGTGCAGGGCCTTGCCCAGCGGGCTGCCCTGCGGGTGGCTCAAGGTCAGCGAATGCAGCGACAGGGCGGGCGCCGGCATGTGATCCGCCGGGTGTACCGGTCCCCATTCGATCAGTGTGGGCAGGCAACCCCCGAACAGGCGCTGCCCGTCGTCCCGCACCGTGATCTGCCAGCGCAGCAGGCCCTGTGGGGTGGGGCGAGAGGCCTCGATCACCGGTCCCCGCTCGATACCCATGGCCTGCCAGGTGGTGCAAGCGGCCTCGATGTCGGGCACGCTGGCCACCCAGTGCACCAGCTGCGGCCCTTGCTGCTGCAGGCGCTGGCGCAGGGCGGAATCGTCGAGGTCGAACCAGCGCCGCAGCGGCGGTGGCCGGGTGGGCGTGGCCGCCGGGTCGATGGCGATGATCTCCAGGTAGGCCTGGGGGTGCGCCGTGCTGTGCAGGCGCAGCAGCCGGTTGTGGGTGCCGAACAGCGCGTGGGCGCCGCCGGAGCCGGGCGTCAGGCCCAGTGTCGCTTCGCACCAGGCCACCCCTTCGGCCAGCGAAGCCGCGGCCACCACGAGGTGGTCGATGCGCGCGCCGGGGGCGTTCACAGCTGCACCGTGCCTTCGATGCAGGTGACGCTGGCGCCGCCGACCCAGACCGTGCCGTCCGCGTCGCGCTGGATGTGTACCCGGCCTTCGCGCGCCAGCACCGTGCCCTGCGCGGCCACGTAGCGTTCGGGCGCCAGGCCGGCGCCGATCAGCCACTGCGCCAGCGCCGCGTTCAGACTGCCGGTGACCGGGTCCTCGGTCAGGCCGTTGTGGCCGGGGAAGAAGGCGCGCACCTCGAACTGCGTGTCGCCCGCGTCCTGCGGGCCGACCACGCCGACCTTGCCGCGCGGTCCCACCACGCCGATGTCCAGGCCGGCCAGGATGCCGCCGTCCGGCTTCAGTGCCAGCACCTGCTCGGCACTGCGCAGCATGACGCCGCGCCAGTTGGGTCCGTTGTCGCACCAGGCGTGTGCCTTGATATCCTCGCGTGCCACACCCAGGCCGCGGGCGATGAGCTGCACATCTGCCTCGTCCAGCGGACCGCTCTTGATCAGGGGCGGCGCGGCGAAAGCAAGGCGCCCACCGTCGCGTTGGATCTTCACCATACCCACACCACATTCCTGCACCACATCGTCACCACGCGGCACGCCACCCGCTTCCAGCCAGGCGTGGCAACTGCCCAGCGTGGGGTGGCCGGCGAACGGCAGCTCGCGACCCGGACAGAAGATGCGCACGCGGTAGTCGGCCCTGGCAGCCATGCCCTCGGGCGTGGGCGGTAGCAGGAAGGTGCACTCCGACAGGTTGGTCCAGTCGGTGAAGCGCTGCATCTCCTCGGTCGACAGGCCACCGCCGTCGAGCACCACCGCCAGCGGGTTGCCGCGGTAGGGGGTGGTGGTGAAGACGTCCACTTGTCTGAAGGGGCGGTGCGGCATGCAGACTCCGGTTTCAGGTCAGGGGCAGGTCGAGCACGCCGCGGCTGGCGGGCATCGCCAGCCACTGCGCGTACCAGCGCGCCAGGTGTGGCCGGACTGGGCGCTGCAGCGGCAGGCCCCACCAGCGGTGTACCTCACAGGCAATCGGGATGTCGGCCATGGTCAGCGCGTCGCCGGCCACGAACGGCCGACGCGAGAGGTGTTCGTCGAGCTGCGCGAACAGCGGTTCGGTCGCGGCCACCGACGCGGAAATGACGGCCGGGTCGCGCAGGGCCTCGGGTGTGCGGATCAGCTGCTTGAAGCCGGGGCTGCCGGCCGGGTTGAGCGTGGTCTGCTGCCAGTCCATCCAGCGCTCGGCATCGGCGCGGCGCCGCAGGTCTTGCGGATACAGCGGCGAAGCTTCCCGGGCGCAGAGGTAGCGCACGATGGTGTTCGACTCCCACAGCGTGAAGTCGCCGTCTTCCAGCAGCGGTACCAGTCCGTTGGGGTTCTTGGCGAGGTAGTCCGGTGTGTTCACCACCCCGTGGCTCATGCCGGCATCGATGCGTTCGAAATCCAGCCCCAGCACCTGCGCGCACAACACCACCTTGCGCACGTTGATCGAGCTGATCCGTCCCCAGATACGCAACATGTCTCAGCCCCTGGACGCCTCGCGGATGGCTGCAGCCAGCGCCCGGATGCCGATGCGGATCTGCTCCTCGCTGGCCGTCACGAAGGACAGGCGCAGGCTGCGCGGGTCCGGGTCAGAGGCGAAGAACGCGGCGCCTGGCACGAAGGCCACCCCTTTGTCCACCGCCCTGGGCAGCAGGTCGATGGCGCTCATGCCTTCCGGCAGGCGCACCCACAGGAACATCCCGCCATCGGGAGCGTTCCATTGCAGGTCCAGGCCGGCCATCTCTGTCGCCAGGGCCTGCAGCATCACCCCGCACTGGTGCTTGTAGAGTGCGCGGATGGTGGGCACATGGCGGTCGAGGAAGCCGTCCTTCAGCACCTCGGCGACCATGCGCTGGTTGAAGCTGGGGCTGTGCAGGTCGGCGGCCTGCTTGGCCTGCAGCAGCTTGGGCATGATCGCCTTCGGGGCCACGACATAACCCAGGCGCAGACCGGGTGCCAGCACCTTGGAGAACGAGCCCAGGTAGATGCAGCCTTCGGGGTTGCGCGCGGTCAGCGGCAATGGGGGTGGCTGGTCGAACCACAGGTCGCCGTAGGGGTTGTCCTCGACGATCGGCAGACCGATGGCGCGGGCGGTCTCCACCAGCGCCCGCCGGCGCGCATCGCTCATGCTGCGGCCGGTCGGGTTCTGGAAGTTGGGCAGCACGTACAGGAAGCGCGCCTGGCCGGACTTGCGCTGGAGGTCTTCGACGTCGACACCCTCGGCGTCACTCTGCACGCTGACGATACGGGGCTCCATCGGTGTGAAGGCCTGCAGCGCGCCCAGGTAAGTGGGCGTTTCCACCAGCACCGGGCTGTCTTCGTCGATCAGCACCTTGGCCACCAGGTCCAGCCCCTGCTGGCTGCCGGTGGTGATCAGCACCTGATCCGGGCTCACATCCCAGGGCAGCTGGCCGGCAATCCATTCGCGCAGCGCCGGCAGGCCTTCGCTGGAGGCGTATTGCAGCGCGGCGCGCCCGTCGGTACGGAGCACAGCCTCGCAGGCCGAGGTGAAGGCCTCCACGGGAAAGGTCCTGGGTGAGGGCAGGCCGCCAGCGAAACTGATGATGCCGGGCTTTTCGGTGACCTTGAGGATCTCACGGATCACCGAGGGGTTCATCTTGTGGGCACGTCGGGCGAGCGTCCAGTGGGTGGTCGACAAGTCGGTCTCCTCAGTTTTTGACGGGTGTCGTTGAAGCGGGTTGGGCCATGTGCCGGCCCATGAACACGGCGGCCACGACGGCCAGGGCAAAGCCCAGGGTGATCAGGTCCAGCGATTCGCCCAGCAGGGGCACGGCGGCCAGGATGCTGATGAACGGTTGCAGCAGCTGCGTCTGGCTCACGCGCAGGGCGCCACCCAGGGCCAGGCCGCGGAACCAGGCAAAGAAGCCGGCCCACATGGAAAACACACCGACATAGCCGAGTGCCAGCCAGGCCGACAGGGCAATGGGCTGGTCGGGCCAGGTCAGCAGCGCCCCGGGCACCGTCAGGGGCAGCGCCATCACACAGACCCAGCTGATCACCCGCTCGGCCCCCAGCGATCCGGTGACCTGCGCTCCGCCGACATAACCCAGCGCCGCGGCCAGCACCGCGCCGACCAGCAGCGCGTCCGCCCACTCCAGGTGGAAACCGTGCCCGGCCTGCGCTGCCCGGATCAGGCTGTAGGCCACCACGAGTGCGCTGCCCAGCAGGGCAAACAGCCAGAAACCCAGCCGTGCCCGCTGGTGCATCAGCCAGGCCGCCACGGCTGCGGTGGCCAGGGGCAGCAGCGCAGTGATGACGGCCGCGTGGCTGGCGGTCACATGACGCAGCGCCCAGCCCAGCAGCAGGGGATAACCGATGACGTTGCCGGCCAGTGACAGCAGCAGCGGTCCTCTTTCGGCGCGCGTCGGCAGACGCGACCGCGTGGCCACCAGGAAGACGGTGGCCAGGCCACCCGCAAGCGCCGCGCGGGCCCAGGTCACGAACCAGGGCGAGAGCTGGGGATGTTCTGCCGTGCCCGTTGCCAGCCGCGTCATGGGCAGCGTCAGCGCAAACACCACCACGCCCAGGAACCCAAGCCACAGGCCGAGGGTGGCATCCCTCATGGAACTGGACGGCAGTGCGGTGCTGTGGCTCATGCTGCGCTTCCGTTGAGGCCCGCGCCGCCCAGCAGCATCCAGGCGGCGGTCAGCACCAGCGCCAGTGCCATCAGCCGGTTGAAAGCCAGCAACCGGGCACCCGTGGCCCGTCCGTCCACCACCGGTCCGGCCAGCCAGTGGCGCAGCAGCGAGCCCACCAGGGCATAGGTGAAGTTGCTGAAAAAGGCGAACGCCAGCAGCACCGGCAGCACCGTCACATAGCGACCGGTGGCGTCGGCCTGCCCGGCGATCCAGCCGGCCACGATGGACAGGGCCAGCATCCAGGCCTTGATGTTGAGGAACTGCAGGCCCACGCCCTGCCAGAAACCGACGTTCAGCCGGGCTGGATCGGCCTGGGCCATGGAACGGCTACCCCACAGGCGCCGGGCCAGCCACAGCAGATAGCCGGTCCCCCCCAGCAGAATGGCCCAGCGCAGCGCCGGCAGCGCCACCACCAGCGAACCGACACCG
>JALOSN010000086.1 GCA_025458415.1 Hydrogenophaga sp. | reverse complement strand
CCCGGTCCTTGCTATGCTGTGGTCAGGAGAAAACCGATCATGACCCGACCGATGTTTGACGAGATGAATGCCTCCGACGGGGAGGTGCGGGCCCACTACCAAAACTATGTCCGCTGGCTGTCCCAGCAGCCTCCTGAAGTGATGGCGGCGAGGCGCGAAGAGGCGGAAATGATCTTCCGGCGTGTCGGCATCACCTTTGCCGTCTATGGCGCCAAGGACGAAGACGGCGCCGGCACCGAACGGCTGATTCCCTTCGATCTGATACCCCGCATCATTCCGGCCGCTGAATGGGACCGGATGGAAGAGGGGCTGGTTCAGCGGGTCACCGCGCTCAACCGCTTCATCCACGACGTCTACCACGACCAGGAGATCATCAAGGCCGGCATCATCCCGTCCGAGCAGATCTTCCAGAATGCCCAGTTCCGCCCGGAAATGATGGGTGTGGACGTGCCCTGCGGGGTGTATTCGCACATTGCCGGGATCGACATCGTGCGGGCGCCCGACAGCGATGGCGTGGGCGAGTACTTCGTGCTGGAGGACAACCTGCGGGTGCCCAGTGGTGTCAGCTACATGCTGGAAGACCGCAAGATGATGATGCGGCTCTTTCCTGACCTCTTCAGCGAGAACCGGGTGGCGCCCGTGGCCCATTACCCCGACCTGCTGCTGGAGACGCTGCGTGCCGTCAGTCCGGCCACGACGGCGGAGCCCACCGTCGTGGTGCTCACGCCCGGCATGTACAACAGCGCCTACTTCGAGCATGCCTTCCTGGCCCAGCAGATGGGCGTGGAGCTGGTCGAGGGCCAGGACCTGTTCGTCAAGGACAACTTCGTCTACATGCGCACCACCAAGGGACCCAGGCGCGTGGACGTGATCTACCGCCGCGTCGACGACGACTTCCTGGACCCGCTGGTGTTCCGGCCCGACTCGTCCCTGGGCTGTGCCGGCCTGCTGGGTGTCTACCGCAGCGGCAACGTGGCCATCTGCAACGCGGTCGGCACCGGTGTGGCGGACGACAAGTCGATCTACCCCTATGTGCCCAAGATGATCGACTTCTACCTGGGCCAGAAGCCGATCCTCAGCAACGTGCCGACCTTCATGGGGCGCGACCCCGAGGACCTGAAGTACATCCTGGCCCACCTCAAGGACCTGGTGGTCAAGGAGGTGCATGGGGCTGGTGGTTACGGCATGCTGGTCGGACCGGCCTCCACGGCCCAGGAGATCGAGGATTTCCGCAAGGCCGTGCTGGCCCGTCCGGACGGCTACATCGCCCAGCCCACGCTGAGCCTGTCCACTTGCCCGACCTTTGTGGACAGCGGCATTGCGCCGCGCCACATCGACCTGCGGCCCTTCGTGCTCAGCGGCACCGAGGTGCAGATGGTGCCCGGTGGCCTGACCCGCGTGGCGCTGAAAGAAGGTTCCCTGGTTGTCAACTCGTCACAGGGTGGCGGTACCAAGGACACCTGGATTCTGGAGAACTGACAGCATGCTATCCCGTACCGCCGACCATCTGTTCTGGATGTCCCGCTACACCGAGCGGGCCGAAAACACCGCGCGCATGCTCGACGTCAACTACCAGACCGCGCTGCTGCCACAGTCGGCCGCCGTGGCCCAGGTGGGCTGGGAGGGCCTGCTGTCCATCAGCGAGCTGCTGCCCGCCTTTCGATCTCGCTACGGTGACGGCACCGTCGTCCAGCGCAACGTGCTGGACTTCATGGTGCGCGACGAGAACAACCCGTCGAGCATCGTCTCCTGTCTGCGCGCGGCCCGCGAGAACGCTCGCGCGGTGCGGGGCACCCTGACGACCGAGTTCTGGGAGACGCAGAACGCCACCTGGCTCAAGCTGATGGGCTACCTCAAGACACGCGACTTCGAGCGTGACCCGGGCGCGTTCTTCGAATGGGTCAAGCACCGCTCGCACCTGTCCCGGGGCGTGGCCATCGGCACCATGCTGCAGGACGAGGCCTTTCATTTCTACCGCATGGGCACCTTTCTGGAGCGGGCCGACAACACCGCGCGCCTGCTGGACGTGAAGTTCCATGCCGTGCAGAGCGACTTCTTCGGCGCCGCCAGCGAGCTTGACCAGGAGTACGACTTCTACCACTGGAGCGCCATCCTGCGCTCGGTCTCGGCTTTCGAGGTCTACCGCAAGGTCTATCGCGACGTCATCACCCCCGAGCGGGTGGCCGAGCTGCTGATCTTGCGCGCCGACATGCCGCGCAGCTTGGCCGCCAGCCTCAATGAGGTGGTGAACAACCTCAGCGTGGTGGCCAACGACCACTCGCAGGAAACCCTTCGGCGGGCTGGCAAGCTGCGGGCCGATCTGCAGTTCGCCCGCATCGACGAAATCCTGGCCACCGGCCTGCATGCCTTCCTGACGCAGTTCCTGGACCGGGTCAACGAGCTCGGTGGCCGAATCAGTCAGGACTTCCTGGTGCCGTCCGTGCACTGACGGACCCTTGCGAGCGCGGCAGGCACAATCCGGGTTTCGACCCGGCTTCTGCCGGACTGCCCGCCGATGAGACTGTCTGTCCGCCACACCACCCGTTACACCTATTCCGAACCGCTGCTGTATTCGGTGCAGACCCTGCACCTGTGGCCGGTCAGCGGTCCGCTTCAGGTGGTCGAGCAATGGGAAGTCAAGACCCCCGCCACCCTGCATGCCCAGCCCGACGGTCAGGGCAATCGGGTCCACAGCTACAGCCTGGTGGCCCGGCCTGAGCAGGGCCTGCGGGAGCAGGTCATCGGGGCACGGGGTGTGGTCGTGACCCGCGGCGGTGCCGAACTGGCGGACACCGGACGCACTCCGCCGCCCGCCTTCTACCTGCGTTCGACCGCCCTGGCCGAACCGCACCCGCGCATGGCGGCCTGGGCCAGGGCCACCGTGCCCGGGCTGGCCGCGCGACTGGAGGCCGGGACAGGCCCCTCGGTGCCTTTGCTGCTGGCGCTGACTGCAGCCGTGGCGGACAAGGTGGCCTACCGCAAGGGCAGCACCAGCGTCGAGACCACCGCGCTGGAGGCCTTCGACTGGGGGCTGGGTGTATGCCAGGACCAGGCCCATGTGATGGTGGCCGTGTGCCGCAGCATCGGCTGGCCGGCGCGTTACGTCAGTGGCTACTTCTACGCCGCCAACGAACCCGAGCTGGCCAGTCACGCCTGGGTCGATGTGTGCATCGATGCGGGTGACCGTCGCTGGCTCAGCCTGGACGTGACCCACCGCTGTCCGACCGACGAGCGCCACATCCGGGTGGCCGCCGCCACCGATTACGCTGCCTGTCTCCCGGTCAAGGGCTTGCGGCGCGGCGGCGGGCAGGAACAGCTGTCGGTTGACATCCGCATCGAGCCTGTGGGCGATTGAGGGTGGCCTTCGGCGGGCTCAGCGTCCGGCAGAGCGAGCGGTCATCATCGCCTGGATGGTTTCGCCCAGCTCGATGACCGCCAGCGCGTAGTAGCTGCTCCAGTTGTAGCGGGTGACGACGTAGAAGTTCTGGGTACCGGCCACGTAGCTGCGCGGGGCGTCCCCGTTCTCCAGTTCGACCAGCGCCAGGGGGCCTGCGTGCTGCCGACCGGCGCCGGACAGCCGGACCCCCAGCGATTCCATGGTGGCGGCCTCAAACGTCGGCAGGATGTCGGGTGCCAGCAAGGTCGGAAGGTCCAGGCGCGTGCGCTCCAGCTGCACGGGGTAATGGGTGGGCATGCCGGACTGCCAGCCGAAGGCCTTGAAGTAGTTGGCCACCGATCCGATGACGTCCGCCTGGCTGTCGAACAGGTCGACACGACCGTCCCCGTCGAAGTCGACCGCATAGCGCAGCCAGCTGCTGGGCATGAACTGCGGCCAGCCCATGGCGCCGGCATAACTGCCCCGCAGCGCGGCCGGGTCGCGGCCTGTCTCGCGTGCCAGCACGAGCAGCTGTTCGAGTTCGCCGCGGAAGAATGCCTGCCGGGTGGCGGCTCGCGGGTGCACGGACGGAAAGTCGAACGCCAATGTGGTCAGGGCATCCAGCACCCGGAACTGCCCCAGGTGCTGCCCGTACAGGGTTTCCACGCCGATCACGCCGACGATCAGGCTGGCGGGGACGCCGAACTCGGCCTCGGCGCGCGCCAGCGTGTCCATGTGCACCTGCCAGTAGCCCAGGCCCGCCTGCAGACGGCGGGGCTCGATGAAGCGGGCGCGGTAGGCGGCCCAGTTCTTGGGCGTGCCGGCCGGGGCCGGCGAGACCAGTCGGACCACCGCCGGCAGGTGCCTGGCCTGACCGATCTGCTCGCGCACCCAGGCCGGCTCCCAGCCCCGCCGCTGGGCCACTTCGTCCGCAAACGCCATCGCTGCCGGATGCTGGTCGTAGCGCTGCTCGCCGACGGTGGCCGGACGCTGTTTGGCCGCTGACGTGCTGGCCAGCAGCGGCGAGGTCGCCAGCAGCAGCGACAGCGCAAGGCCAGAGACGGCCTGCATGAGGGCGGGTGGTTTGCTCGGCATCAACGGTGTTCCTTGGGCGGCCAGGGCAGGCGCTTGAATTCTTCCCGCAGTGTAGCGAGCGGCTCGACCGGTTCCCGGCCATAGCGCCAGCTTTCCAGTCGCAGCAGCCATTGCGTCATGGCCGCGCTGAACGGGCCGTCACCGAAATGCCGCCGTGCCCGGTCGGCCAGCGCACGCGGCGGCAGGTGCCCGGCGTCCGGCAGCCCATGGCGCAGCAGCCGACGACGTGCCCGGTCCAGCAGACGCAGCCAGGGGTCGTGCTGCTGGCGTTCCCAGAGCTGCCAGGCCGCCCCGGCCAGGCTGGCCAGCACCAGCACGACCAGCAGGGCATAGAGCAGATCGGTCCAGGTGGGTGATGTCCATCCCAGGCGTTGCAGCAAATCCAGCTGACGGCCCTGCGTGTAGTTGAGCACCCATTGGTTCCAGCTGTTGTTGACGGCTTCCCAGACGGCGCGCATCTGCACCATCAGCGTCGGATCCAGCGCATCCACCAGACCGGCCAGCGCACCCGGCGGCGGGCGCAGCCGGTCCAGCGAGCCAATGCGCCATTGAGCCACCGCAGCGGTCGGATCGACCCGTACCCAGCCCTGTCCGCGCAGCCAGACCTCGGCCCAGGCGTGGGCGTCCCGCTGGCGCACCACCCAGTAGCCGTCGACCGCGTTGATTTCGCCGCCCTGGTAACCCGTCACCACACGGGCCGGGATGTCCATGGCCCGCATCAGGATCACGAAGCTCGATGCAATGTGTTCGCAGAACCCTTCACGGCGGTCGAACCAGAACTCGTCGGCGGCATGCTGGCCGTACACGCCGGGCTCCAGGGTGTAGCTGTAGCCACCGGTGCGCAGCCGCTCGATCACGGCGGCTACCGCGGCCGGCGCAGCGTCCGGTCCGGCCCCGTGCACGCGGCGGATGTCCTGCGCCAGCGCCAGCGTGCGCGGATTGAAGCCCGGCGGCAGCTCCAGGTAGTCCTGCAGGCCCAGCACCGCTTCGCGCGGGCCGTGCCGGAACTCCACGTGGCTTTGCGCCCGGTAGCGCAGCAGCTCGTTGACGGGTTGCTGCGTCAGCCATTGCAGTTCGCGCGTCATGCGAGGTTTGAGGGCGGGCAGGTCGGGCGCCTCGCTGGCTGCTTCCAGCAGGAACAGCCAGGGCCTGCGCTGCGGCTCCAGCGTCAC
>JALOSN010000085.1 GCA_025458415.1 Hydrogenophaga sp. | reverse complement strand
CGGGACATTCTTTTCGAGGCACTCCGATGGGTAAACAGGTGAGTCACAAGCTCAGGATCGCTGGCTGGATCGCAGTCGGTGCGGTGGCGGGCGCGTTGACGACCGTGCAGTTGCAGGCGGTGGCCCGCAACACGCTGGCGCCGCTCCCGCTGGAGGAGTTGCAACAGCTGGCGGCCGTCTTCGGCATGATCAAGTCCGACTATGTCGAGCCGGTGGACGAGAAAAAGCTCATCTCCGAGGCCATTTCCGGCATGGTGGCCAGCCTCGATCCGCATTCGCAGTACTTCGACGCCAAGTCCTTCAAGGAATTCCGCGAAGGCACCAGCGGTCGCTTCGTGGGCGTCGGCATCGAAATCACCATGGAGGACGGCCTGGTCAAGGTGGTTTCCCCGATCGAGGGTTCACCCGCATTCCGGGCCGGGCTCAAGACCGGTGACCTGATCACCAAGATCGACGACACACCGGTCAAGGGACTTTCCATCAACGACGCGGTCAAGCTGATGCGGGGTGAACCCCGCACCAAGGTGCTGCTGACGATCATGCGACGTGACGAAAACCGGACCTTCCCGGTGACCATCACCCGCGAGGAAATCCGGACCCAGAGCGTCAAGTCGCGCGTGGTCGAGCCGGGCTATGCATGGGTGCGCGTGTCTCAGTTCCAGGAGCGCACCGTCGACGACTTCGCCCGCCGCATCGAGGACATCCACAAGGCCGAACCCAACCTCAAGGGACTGGTGCTCGACCTTCGCAACGACCCGGGTGGCCTGCTGGATGCCGCAGTGGCCCTGTCCGCCGCCTTCCTGCCCGAAAACGTCACGGTGGTCTCCACCAACGGGCAGCTGGAGGACAGCCGCTTCGTCTACAAGGCGATCCCGCAGCACTACCTGCGCCGTGGCGGCAACGACCCCATCCGCCGCATGACCGAAAGCACCAAGGGCATCCTGAAGACCGTGCCGGTGGTGGTGCTGGTCAACGAGGGCTCTGCCTCGGCCAGCGAGATCGTCGCCGGTGCGTTGCAGGACCATGGCCGCGCCACCATCATGGGCAGCCAGACCTTCGGCAAAGGATCGGTGCAGACCGTGCGACCTCTCGGACCGACCACCGGACTGAAGCTGACCACAGCACGCTACTACACCCCCAAGGGCACATCCATCCAGGGTCGGGGCATCGTGCCCGACGTGCTGGTGGACGAGACCGCGGAAGGCAATGTGTTCGCCGCCCTCCGCACCCGCGAAGCCGATCTCCAGAAGAGCCTGGACAACGGCAATGGCACCAGCAAGCCCATGACCGACGCCCAGCGTGCGGCCGAACAGCAGCGCGAGCAAGAGCGGGAAGAAGCCCGTCGCCGGATCGAGGAAGAGGCCCGCAAGAACCCGGGTCAGCGCCTGGTGCCCGAGTTCGGCAGTGCCGAGGACTTCCAGCTGCAGCAGGCGCTGAACCAGCTGCGCGGTCAGCCGGTGCAGGTCAGCAAGACGCAGACGCTGCGCACCGAAGAGAAGAAAGAAAACTGACACCTGCCGGTGGCCCGATGCCGGCGCCACCCCGATCGCCGTGAACGACGCCCAGTTGCTGCGCTACTCGCGCCACATCCTCCTCAACGAAGTGGGCGTGGAAGGCCAGGAGCAGCTGCTCGCTTCCCACGCCCTGGTGATCGGTGCCGGCGGCCTCGGATCGCCGGTGGCGCTTTACCTGGGCAGCGCGGGCGTCGGACGTATCACCATCGTCGACCACGACGTGGTGGACGAAACCAATCTGCAGCGACAGATTGCACACAACCTCTCGCGGGTCGGCAGCCCGAAGGCCGAGTCGGCCCGCGAGGCCATTGCCGCCATCAACCCGGACGTGGAGGTGCATGCGGTCACCACCCGGGCCGACGCGTCGCTGCTGCGCGAGCTGGTGGCCGAGGCCGACGTGGTTCTTGACTGCACCGACAACTTTGCCACCCGCCACGCCATCAACCGCGCCTGCGTGGACCATCTCAAGCCCCTGGTCTCGGGTGCTGCCATCCGCATGGACGGACAGCTCAGCGTGTTCGACCCCCGCCTGCCAGACAACCCCTGCTATGCCTGTGTCTTCCCGGAGAACAGCGGCGTCGAGGAAACCCGCTGCGCCACCATGGGTGTTTTTGCCCCACTGGTCGGCATCGTCGGCACGCTGCAGGCCGCCGAGGCGCTGAAGCTGCTGGTGGGCCTGGGGTCGAGGCTGACCGGGCGCCTGCTCATGATCGATGGCCGCGACATGGCCTTCAACGAGATCACCCTGCCGCGGAACCCGGCCTGCGCCGTCTGCAGCGGCCAGCACGGCGGCTGACCGGCGTCAATCGTTCGTGCACGGGCCGTGCCTGCGCCGGAAATCGCCCGGAGGTTCGGCTTGCGGGTCGGCAAACAGGCCCCGTCCCTGACGACGCGCCAGCCTCTCTTCCCGGTCGTAGGGCCCGGCCTGGTCCCGCCCGCGATAGGACCAGGCCCATCCTTGAGCAACCAGCGTTGCCTGCACGTCGTCGCCGCCCAGCCAGACGCGCGCCAGGGTGCGCCGGTAGCGATCCTGGCCGGTCACCTCCACGCGGACCTGGCGCTGCAGCACCATGGCCGCCAGACGGTCGCGGGCAGCGGCGCCATCGGCCTGGCAGATTTCGGGCGCATCAATGCCGTCCAGCCGCAGACGCTGGCGCTCGCCACCTCCCAGCGGCCGGACCCAGAGTGAGTCCCCATCGTGTACATGGGTGACGTCGGCCAGGTAGACGGTCGGGCCGGTGGTGACCGTCTGCGAGATGAACAGTCCTGCGGTCAGGCCGACCGCAACCAGGGCACGAAGGCTGTATTTCTGAAGCTGCATGGCCCCGAGTCTGCCGCAATCCGGATCCCGAACGCCGGACACCCTGCACCACCGCGCAATCCGGATACCCGATCAGACCGCCATGTAGCGCCCGGGACGGTGGTTGATGGCCAACGTGAGGTTCAGCACCACGGCCCCCAGCACCGACCAGACGATCTGCGCAGCGTCCACCACCGACAGGGCGGCCAGCACGATGGCACAGTCGAAGGCCATCTGGATGCGACCGGCGCGCCAGCCGAAGCGCTCCTGCAGGTACAGCACCAGCACGTTGAAACCGCCCAGGCTGGCCCGGTGGCGAAACAGCATCAGCATGCCGGCGCCCATGAGCAGGCCGCCGGCCACGGAGGCGAAGCCGGTCGAAAGCTGGTCAAACGCTATCCATCGTGGCAACCATTGCACAAAGGCTGCCAGCAGGCCGACGGCGGCAAAGGTCTTGAGGGTGAACATGGGGCCCATGCGCCGCCAGGCCAGGCCATAGAAAGGCAGGTTGACCAGCAAGAACAGCAGGCTGAAGTTCCATCCGGTGGCGTAGTGCAGAACAAAGGCCAGTCCGGCCGTGCCACCGGTCAGCAACCCGGCATGGCGGAACATGATCACGCCCAGCGCCACGAACAGCGTGCCGGTCAGCAAGGCTTGCAGGTCCTCGTGGGGACGGTGGCGCGCCAGCGGCAGTGCTGGAGTGGATTCGACCGGCGAACTGGATGGGACGGATACCTGGGACATGGACTTGGAACAACTCGACCCGCCGCGGCACCTGCGTGGCGCGGACAAGGATCCGAGTTTGGCTGCCCCGGCGGGCGTCGTTCTTGACGCAGGTCAGCAAGGTCGCTGATTCACAGGGCCCCACGCCGCCTTCGTGTTGCCCGAACCGAGACGCTATCCTGTGGCCATGCCTGATTCCACCCCATCGCCTGCAAAGACGGAAACCGACTGGCCGGGTCGCATGGCCCGTGCCGGTCTGGTGGCCGGCCCCGTGTTGGCCCTGCTCAGCTACTGGGTCCTGCCAGACCATGCGGCCCTGAGCGATGCAGGACGCCTGACCACCGCGATCGGCATCTGGATGGCGGTCTGGTGGATGAGCGAGGCCGTTCCCTTGCCGGCCACCGCCCTGCTGCCGGTGGTGTTGTTCCCGGTCGCCGGTATCCAGGACAGCGCCCAGACCCTGCGACCCTACGCATCGGACATCATTTTTCTGTTCATGGGCGGCTTCATCATCGGCCTGGCCATGCAGCGCTGGCAGCTGCACACCCGCATCGGACTGGCCATTGCGCGCCGGGTCGGCACCTCCCCGGTCCGACTGGTTGCCGGCTTCATGGCCGCCACGGGCCTGCTGAGCATGTGGATATCCAACACGGCGGCGGCCATGATGATGCTGCCGGTGGGCCTGAGCGTGATCGGTCTCATCAACGAGCGGATCGGGGCCAGCGATGCAGCCACCGACGAGGCCCGGCGGCACTTCGCCACCAGCCTGATGCTGGGCATTGCCTACGGCGCCTCCATCGGCGGCCTGGGGACCCTGATCGGTTCGCCGCCCAACCTCATTCTGGCCAGCTATGCCCGGGAGCAGCTCGGCATGGACATCACCATGCTGGGCTGGATGGCCCTGGGCGTCCCGCTGGTCCTGGTGCTCTTGCCCCTGGCCTGGCTGTGGCTGGTCCGGGTGGCCTTTCCAGTGCACCTGCACGTGCCGGACGCCGTGCAGCAGCGCATCCGCGAGGACCTGCAGCAGCGCCACCCCATGAGCCGGGGCGAGCGGATCGTGTTGACGGTCTTTCTGTTGACGGCAGCCGGCTGGGTGCTGCGGCAGCCCCTGTCGGATCTGCTGGGCCTGCCGCACCTGACCGACGCCACGATTGCGATGATGGGCGCCCTCCTGCTGTTCGTGCTGCCGGTGGATGCCGGGCGCCGGGTCTTCGCCATGGACTGGGACACCGCCGTCAAGCTGCCCTGGGGCATCCTGCTGCTGTTTGGCGGCGGCCTGAGCCTGGCGGCCGCCATCAGCCGGCACGGGGTGGATGCCTGGCTGGCATCCGGCTTCGCCGGCATGACCGAGGCCCCGGCCCTGTGGGTCTTGCTGGCCGTGACCACGCTGGTGATTTTCATGACCGAGCTGACCAGCAACACCGCCGTGGCCAACACCCTGATCCCGGTGATGGCGGCGGTGGCCCTGGGGCTGGGCCAGCCTCCGCTGCCTCTCATCCTCGCGGTGGCACTGGCCGCCAGTTGCGCCTTCATGTTGCCGGTGGCGACACCACCCAATGCCATCGTCTATGCATCGGGCCATGTGAGCATCGCCCAGATGATGCGCGCCGGCCTGGCCTTGAACCTGCTGGCGATCGTCGTGATCGTGGTCACGATCCGCTTGCTGTTGCCCTGGATGACCTGAACCAGTTCGGTCTGTTCACCGACCGGTCACGGCATGCTCAAGGATGCCGGCATAGGCGGGAAAGAGGGAGATGTCGTTGTGGCCCGCCTGCGGCAGCTCGTGCAGCAAGGCCACACCGGGCTCGAAGGCCTTGAACAGTCGGTGGGCATGTGACGGATCGACCACCTCGTCGCGTCCGGCCACGATCAGTGTCGTCGGCATGCGAAGGGTCCCGGCAAGGCTGTCCGATTCGAACCGCTCGCGCAGCAACCAGTCCACCGGCACCCAGGGGTAGTGTCGCTGCGCGACCGCCCGCAGACTGTCAAAAGGTGTGACGAGCACCAGGCGTTGCACCGGCCGCTGGGCAGCCAGCTGAACGGCCACGCCACTGCCGAGGCTGCGACCGATCGCCACCACCGAAGGGTGCCGGCGCTGCACCTCGTC
>JALOSN010000084.1 GCA_025458415.1 Hydrogenophaga sp. | reverse complement strand
TCTGGTTCATGGTCCAGACCACTTTGAAGGCTTTGAAGGTGCCGGCGGGCACCGTCACATCGCCCCATGACTCGACCTTGCCGTCGATCTTCAGCGGCACCTTGTTCCCCGACGGGTAGAGCGTCACCGTGTGCTGGGCGCTCCAGGTCTTGCCCACCTGCAGCGGCCAGGGATAGTCGATCGGCGGCTCGAACGACATCACCGGCTGCCCGGTCGGGGCGAGATGGGCCAGCGTGCCGAAAGTGACCGGGTCGTGCAGGCTCACACCCGCTTGTGGTGCACCGAACGCAATCGCGGGTTTGCCATTCCAGGTGACGGTGCCCACGGGGCTGATCTGCATCGTCTCGGGCGTCGGCGGCGTGCTGGCGCAGCCGGTTGTCAACAGCAGGGCGGCCACGGCGGTGGCCAGCAGAGGAGTGCGCAGGGTTCTTGAAGCGATCATGAAAAGTCTCCGGTGACGGTGGATGAAGCGCCGTGCCGAAGAGGCAGCGGCGTCGGGCTCCTGCCCTGTTTTCAATTTAGGCCGATGGATGGCCCGCGCACTGATCTGCGTCAAATACCCGGGCGGGTAGTCACTCCACACCAAAGCACCGGCCGAGGCTGAGACGATGAGCTCGGGCCTGGGCTGCACCGGTCGATTCCTGAAAGCAATGGCCTTGATGGAGCTCAAGCTCCGGGTTGTGGTGTCGATTCCTCAAACCTCAAGCGCCCAATCAGGACTAAGATGGGTCAGGAGAAGATGATCGCCAGGCGTCGGCACCTTTATGGCAACCAGAAAACCCGGAACACCCCACCCCGCGAAAAAACTGCCCAAGTCGACGGAGCAGCAGCGCCCGCGCGCCACGCGCGCCAAAAAACGGCTGGTGCATGAACCAGCACACGATGCCACCCCCTTCCCCATCGTTGGCATCGGCGCTTCGGCAGGCGGCCTGAAGGCGTTCGAGCAATTCTTTCGTGCCTGCTCGCCGACCACAGGCATGGCGTTTGTGCTGGTGTCGCACCTGGACCCGGGCCACGAAAGCCTGCTCACTGAAATCCTGCAGCGTTTCACCGCCATGCCGGTCGTGCAACCCCTGGACAAAACCCCCGTCGAGCCGGACCACGTCTACGTCATCCCACCCAATCGCGAAATGGTGATTGTCAACGGGGCACTGCATCTGTCCATACCGAGCTCGGGACGCGGTCACCGCATGCTGATCGACACCTTTCTGCGGTCTCTGGCCAAGGATCAGGCTGAAAGGGCCATCGGCATCATTCTGTCTGGAACGGCCAGCGATGGCACGCTGGGTCTGCGCGCCATCCTCGGCGCAGGTGGCGTCTGCATGGTGCAGGACCCGGCGACCGCCGAGTTTGACAGCATGCCGCGCAGTGCCATCGCGGCCGGCTATACCACGCACGTCCTGCCGGTGGAGCAAATGCCATCCATGTTGCAAACGGTGGCCAGCAAGGCATCCTTCCAGCCGGGCGCGCCAGAACTGGCCAGCGAGAAGTCGCTGGGCGGGATGAACCGGATCCTGCTGCAACTGCGAGCCAGCACCGGCCACGACTTCTCGCTTTACAAGAAAAGCACCATCGGCCGCCGCATCGAACGGCGCATGGCCAACCACAACATCGACAGTCCCTTGGTCTATGCGCGTTACCTCAAGGACAACCCTGCCGAGGTGAAGGCGCTGTTTCGCGAACTGCTGATCAATGTCACCAGTTTTTTCCGCGACCCGGATGCCTTTGTCGTCTTGAAGGACGCCATCCTTCCACCGTTGCTCGCCGGCAAACCCGAGGGCTATGTGTTCCGGGTCTGGATCGCTGGCTGTGCGAGTGGAGAGGAGGCCTACTCCATTGCCATGGTGCTGCAGGAGCTGATGGACGACATCAAGGCCCGCAACGGCGCCGACATGGCATTCCAGATCTACGCCACGGACCTCGACGACGAAGCCATCGCGATCGCGCGTGTCGGCCGTTATCCGACCAACATCGCCCAGGACATGAGCCCTGAGCGCCTGCAACGTTTTTTCGTGAAGGAAGAGGAAGGCTACAAGGTCAAACCCAGTCTGCGCGAAATGGTGGTGTTTGCCGTTCACAACGTGATCAAGGACCCGGCATTCACCAAACTCGACCTGCTCAGCTGCCGCAACCTGATGATCTATCTGGAGCCGGAACTGCAGAGTCGGCTGATCCTCAACTTTCACTACGCCCTCAAGCCCAACGGGGTGCTTTTTCTTTCTTCCTCGGAAAGCATCACCCACCACGCAGAGCTGTACTCGTCGCTCGACCGCAAGTGGAAGTTCTTCCGGGCCAAGCACGCCGGAGCGACCAATTACCCGGGCATCCTTGAAAAGTGGAACCAGGGGACCAGCAAGGCAGATTCCAACGCAGGCGCCTTGCCGATGGCGCGGTCAAAGGCCGACGGAACCGCCAGCATCGGCGAGATAAGTCACCGCGCCCTGCTCCGGATCTTCGCCCCCGCTGCTGTCACCACCGATGCCCGGGGCAACATTCTGTTCGTGTACGGCGAAACCGGCAAATACCTGCGCCCGGCACCGGGTCCGGTGAGCAACAACGTGATTGAAATGGCGCGGGAGGGTCTGCAACTCGATTTGCGCAAGGCCCTTCTCGGGGCGGTCGCTCATTCCGTACCTGTGCTTGATCAGGAGGTGCTGATCAAGAACAACGGCGGTTTCTCCCGCGTGAGCTTCAGTGTTCACCTGCTGGCCCGCCAGCCCGCCAGCGAGCTTGGCGATGCAGGCGAGCCCTTGCTGCTGGTCAGTTTTCGCGATGTGACCGACACGGACCGTCCGAGGAAGCGTGGTGCGAAACTGCCACCCAGCCCCACCCTGACAGACGATCATTCCAGAGCGAGCGATCTGGAGCGGATCGAAACGCTCGAACGCGAGCTCGCCTACGCGCGAGAAAGCCTGCAAGCCACCATCGAAGAGCAGCAGGCCACCAACGAGGAACTCAAGTCCACCAATGAAGAGCTGCAGTCCGCGAATGAGGAACTGCAGTCATCCAACGAGGAACTGGAAACGTCCAAGGAAGAGCTTCAATCGCTGAACGAAGAAACCTACACCGTCAACGGAGAACTCAGTGCCAAGGTTGAACAGTTGACCGGTATTCAGAACGACATGAAGAACCTGCTCGACAACGTCAATACGGGCACGCTGTTCCTTGACCACCAGTTGATCATCCGGCGCTACACGGCACAGGCGGTGAGGGTGTACCGGCTGATCCCCACCGATGTCGGCAGGCCTCTGGGTGACATCAAGTCGAACATCCAGGGCGAAGACCTGCTGTTGGAGCTCCAGTCGGTGCTGGATACGCTGATTCCGCGTGAACGCGAAGTGCGAACGCTGGACGGTTCCTGGTACCTGGCCAGCATGAAGCCGTACCGAACCCTGGACAATGTGATCGCGGGTGCGGTGCTGACGTTCACCAACATCACCGAATTCAAGCTCGCCAACATCAGACTCGCCGAGGCCGACAAAGCGCGAACGCAACTGGCCGAAGGCATCATCAACACCGTCGCCGAGCCCCTGATCGTTCTGGATGGCAGTTTGCAGGTGGTGTCGGCCAACCGTTCCTTCTTTGAGCAATTTCAGGTGAATGCCGAAGAGACGCACGGGCAAAAAATATATGCCCTGGGCAATGGCCAGTGGAACATTCCGGCCTTGCGCGCACTGCTCGAAGAGATTCTGCCGCGCGAGCAGGTGATGGAAGGCTACATGGTCAACCATGTGTTCCCCACCATAGGCGCGTGCAGCATGATGCTCAACGCCCGCCGCATCCTCACATCTGCCGGCAGCACCGATCTGATCCTGCTCGCGATCGTGAACATGAAGCCACCGGAGCCCGCTTGACCATGCGCAAGCCACTGCACCCCGTCAACCCGCTGCTGCGAGCGGCTGCGGAAGCTCGGCTGGCGCAGACGGCGTCGAGCGGGCTTCCGGCACGCCCGACGGAGGAGCTGCTGCGCGAACTGCAGCTGCACCAGATCGAACTGGAGATCCAGAACGAGGTGTTGCGACAGTCGCAGATCGCACTGGCCGAATCGCGCGACCGCTATGCCGACCTGTACGATTCCGCACCCGTCGGCTACCTCACGGTGAGCGCCGAAGGCCTGATCGAGGAAATCAACCGAACCGGGGCAAGCTGGCTCGGAAAGGAGGCTCAGGAGCTGCTGAAAACGTGGTTCACGGCCATGATTTCACCCGAAGATCGGTGGCGCTGGATCCAGCATGTTCGGAACATGAAGCAAGGCCTCGGTCAAAGCCGCATGACCCTGGCCCTGCAACGCGCAGATGGCACGCTGCTGCAGGCCCAGCTGGACTGCGCCCTAGCACAGGGCCGCTTCGCGCTGAAATCCGATGCCAGCACGGTGGTGCGCGTGGTCCTGACCGACATCACCGCGCTGGTGGATGCACAACGCGCGGTGCACAACGAACGCAAACGCATCAAGACCATCCTGGATGTGGCGGCGGACCCCATCTTCGTCAAAGACAACGACCACCGCATCATTCTCGCCAACCGCGCCTTCTGTGACCTGTTCGGGCTGGAAGAAGCCCAGGTGATCGGCAAGACCCTGGCCGAGAACGTGCCAGAAGACGAACGTGAGCTGTTCCTGGCCATCGACCGTCGCGTGCTCGACACCGGCATACCCGACGTCCGCGAGGAATCGCTCACCGTGCATCAGGTGCAGCGGACCATCGTGACCAGCAAGACGCGCTTTACCGAGGACAGCGGAGAACGCTTTCTGGTCGGCGTGATCTTCGACATCACCGAGAGAACCCAAGCTGCGCAGCGTCAGGCATTGCTTGAAGCCCAGTTGCGCGAATCGCAGAAAATGCAGGCCATCGGTACGCTGGCGGGCGGCATCGCGCACGACTTCAACAACATCATTGCGGCCATCCTGGGCCATGTCGAACTGGCCCGGCAGGACCTGGGTTCACATGACCAGGCGCTGGAGAGCGTGCAGGCCATTGGCAAGGCCGCGGCGCGCGCTCGTGCCCTGGTGCAGCAGATCCTGTCCTTCAGCCGCCAGCAACCGACCGAGCGTGTGCTGCTTTCCATGGAGTCCGTCGTCGACGAGTCCGTGCGCCTGCTGCGCGCCACAATACCGGCCCGGATCACGCTGGATGTGTCTTGTGACCCGAACCTGCCATTGGTGCTGGCCGACAGTACCCAGATGGAGCAGGTGCTGATCAATCTGGTGACCAACGCTGCCCAGGCGATGGCGACCGACCCCGGGCGCATCGAGATTGGCCTTGACGCCATCAGCGCGGAAACCATGCTGGTCGAGAACCCGACCATGCTGCCGCGCATGCAGACCGGTTCGACTGCGGGTGTGATTCGGCTCGCCGTCAAGGACAATGGCCCTGGCATGTCAGAAGAAACGCTGTCTCGCATCTTCGAGCCGTTCTTCACCACCAAGCCGGTCGGACAAGGCACAGGTTTGGGCCTCTCGGTGGCCCACGGCATCGTGCAAAACCATGGTGGTGTGCTGCAGGCGCGAAGCCGGCCGGGAGAGGGCTCGACCTTCACGGTGTATCTCCCTGCCACTGATGCACAGGCGGATTCGTTGAACCCCAAGTCCGGCGGGCAGGTGCCGGCGCCGCCATCGTCCATCAAGAGCGGCCTGCGCATTCTTTACCTTGACGACGATGAAGCCCTGGTCGAACTGGTCACGAAGCTGTTCAGGAAGCGTGACATCCTGGTGACCGGACACACCGATCAACATGAGGCACTGCAGGCGCTGCGTGCCGATCCAACGGCCTACGACCTGCTGCTGACCGACTACAACATGCCGGGGATGTCGGGGCTGGACGTCGCGCGCGAAGTGGGGGCATTGATGCCGGATTTGCCGGTGGCCATCATTTCGGGCTTCATCGACGAAACGCTGCGCGAGCAGGCACAGCGCGCCGGTGTACGGGACCTGATCTTCAAGGCTGACAGCGTGGAAGTGGTGTGCGATTCCGT
>JALOSN010000083.1 GCA_025458415.1 Hydrogenophaga sp. | reverse complement strand
CTGCCGGTCTATGGCGCCGATGGTGAGGTGGCCGGCTCGGTCAAGGACATGTGGGTGGACCGCTCGGAGATGCTGTTCCGCTACATCGAAGTCGACCTCAAGGATGGCAGCAGCGTTCTGCTGCCGGTCAACTTCAGCCGCATTCGCAAGAATGGGGTGTACGTGCACGCGCTGCTGGCCGAACAGTTCGGCCGCGTGCCGCGCACCGCCTCGCCCGAGCAGGTCACGCTGCTGGAGGAAGAAAAGATCATGGCCTGCTACGGTGCCGGCCTGCTGTATGCGACGGCCGACCGGCAGGAGCCGCTGTGGTGAACGCCCATCACGAACACGAGTTCGAGGCGGCGCCGGGCCTGCCCGAGCCCTTGCCGCCTGGCGAGCGCCTGCTGTGGCAGGGACGACCCGACTGGGTGGCACTGGCCATCCACGTCTTTCATGTGCGCAAGCTGGCCATCTACTTTGTGGTCATGCTGGCTGTGCAGGCGCTCTACTTGCTGGGCGAACCCGGGGCCCGGCTGACCGGCCCCCTGATGACCAGCGGCCTGCTGGCCTTGCTGGCACTGCTCGTGCTGGCCGGAACCGCATGGTTCTCGGCCCGCACCACGCTCTACACCCTCACCGACAGGCGCGTGCTGATGCGCGTGGGAATGGTGCTGACCCTGACCTTCAACCTGCCCTTGCGCCAGATCGCGGGAGCCTCCTTCAGGCCCCTGTCTCAAGGACGGGGTGATATCGCGCTGGAACTCAAGGGTGGCGACCGCATTGCCTGGTTCCACCTCTGGCCGCATGTGCGTGCCTGGAAACAGCGCAAGCCGCAGCCCAGCCTGCGCTGCCTGCCGGATGCCGCGCAGGTGGGCCAGCTGGTGCTGCGCACCTGGCAGGCCGCGAATCCGGGCGAGGCGGTGCGCGCCAGCGGTCCGTTACAGGGTACTACTGGCCAGGAATCACCCCTGCGCCATCCCCTGGGTAGCGCCGCCGAGCCGGTGCGCGCCACGGTGACCTCATGAACACCCGGGTCCACCCTTCCGGTCAGCGTCCGCCACCGGCCGTGCCGTGGCCGGTCTGGCCGCTGGCTGCCCTGGTGCTTGGCTCGCTGCTGCTGGTGACATGGCACCAGGTCGAACAGCGCCAGGCCCCGCTGGCTCAGGCGATGCCGGTGTCCTGGGAGCGCAGCCTGCGCTTCGTGGACCGGCCCAACGGCGACATTGCCGTGCTTGATGCGAGCGGTGGCAGCGAGCCGATCGCGGTGTTCAGCGGCGAGCAGGGCTTTCTTCGTGGCAGTTTGCGCGCGCTGGCCCGCGAACGCCTGCGCCGAGGCCAGGGCCCCGAAGCGCCATTTCTTTTGCAGGGCCATCCCGACGGGCGGGTCACCCTGTCCGATCCGTCCAGCGGTGAGCGTATCCACCTCGAATCCTTCGGTCCCACCAATGTGGCTGTGTACAGCCAGCTGCGCACCGCCAGCCCGAGTGCCGCCATCATTTCAAGAGGAGTGTCGCCATGAACACCCATTCCACTGGCGTGCCGCACGAGGCACCGACCGATGTCCATACCGATCACGTCGCGCTGCTGATGGATGGCGTGAAGGACACCGAAGACTCGACAGCCCGTGCGGCTCGCAGCACGGTGTTGACACCGCGCTTCTACACCACCGACTTCAAGGCCATGGATGCGCTGGATGTATCGCCGGTGCGTGCCGAGTGGGACCGCATGATGGCCGAGTACGCGGGCGACAACAACCAGGACCACTTCAAGCGCGACGAGGCCTTTGGCGAAGAGCTCAAGGTGCTGATGCCGCAACTCTCGCCTGAGCTGCGGCAGGAATTCATCGACTTCCTCATCAGCTCCTGCACCTCGGAATTCTCTGGTTGCATCCTGTACAACGAGATCCGCAAGAACATCGACAACCCGGACATCAAGCAGCTGATGGCCTACATGGCGCGCGACGAGTCGCGCCACGCCGGGTTCATCAACCAGTCGCTCAAGGACTTCGGGCTTGGTATCGACCTGGGCAATCTGCGCAAGGTCAAGGCCTACACCTACTTCAAGCCCAAGTACATCTTCTACGCCACCTACCTGAGCGAGAAGATCGGGTACGCGCGTTACATCACCATCTTCCGCCAGCTTGAACGGCACCCCGACAAACGGTTTCATCCCATCTTCCGGTGGTTCGAGCGTTGGTGCAACGACGAGTTTCGCCATGGCGAGTCCTTTGCCCTCATGATGCGCGCCCAGCCTCACCTGCTGACCGGACTGAACCGCCTGTGGATCCGGTTCTTCATCCTGGCGGTGTACGCCACGATGTATGTGCGGGATCACAGCCGCCCGCTGCTGCACGAGGCCATGGGGCTGCACTCGACCGAATACGACTACGAGGTGTTCCGGATCACCAGCGAGATCTGCCGGCAGGTGTTCCCGGTCGAGGTCGACATCGATCACCCGGCGTTCCGGCGCTGCATGGACCGCCTGCTGGCGATTTCGCTGGCCAACGACCGGGCAGTGGCACGCGGTGGCATGGTCGGCCTGGTGCAACGTGGGTGGCATGCGACCCGCGCTGTCGTCACATTCGGCCGCCTGTTCCTGCTGCCGGTCAAGAAGCACACCCTGCCCGAGAGCATTCGCCTGGATCCGGTCTGGTGATGGCCGAGGTGCTGGTCCCTGTCGGGTTTGCGCTGCTGTGCTGGTGGTTCGGCACGGGCGCCGTGTTGTGGCTGGTGCGCCGGCCCGTGGTCCACTTTCCCCTGATCCGGCTGCTGGGTACGCTGGTGCTGGTGCTCAGCCTGTTCACCACCTACGCCAGCATGTCCGACCACGGGGCGGTTCAGGCGTACCTGGGTTTTGCCAGTGTCATCCTGATGTGGGCCTGGCACGAACTGGCCTTTCTCACCGGCTGGATCACCGGTACACGCCGCGTCGCCCTGACACCCGGCGTGCGCGGGTGGCAGCGCTTCGCGGAGTCGACCCGGGTGGTGATCTGGCACGAGCTGGCGCTGCTGGGCAACTTCCTGCTGCTGCTGGTCATGCAGCAGGGCCAGTCCAGCCATGTGGCCCTGTGCACCTTCGCCATCCTGTGGTGCATGCGGCTGTCGGCCAAGCTGAACCTGTTTGTCGGGGTGCCCGAGGTGGGCGAGCATTATCTGCCGACCCACCTGCGATACCTGGCGAGTTACTTCAGGCAGCGGCGGCTGGGGTTCTTCTTCTGGTTGACGGTCGGCGTTGCCACGTTGATCTGGTTCTGGATCCTGCGCGAAGGTGTTCGCGCCGGTGAAACCCTGTCGGTGGGCTGGGTGCTGCTGGCCAGCCTGCTCGGGCTGGCCATTCTGGAGCACATCCTGATGGCGTTTCCGGCACCTGTCCAGAAGCTCTGGTCCTGGGCCATGGCCAGGGACCAGCCTAGGGACTTGACGGGTCGCATCGACGAGCCGATGCCCGCCCCGCCCGGGGTGGTGGTCGTCAAGCCGGGCGAAGCCACCACCATGTGAAGGACGGGCCTGACTTGAACGCTTTTCGTGCTTCACCGGACTTCGGATGGCGTGCGTTCCCGGAGGGGCCCGCGCCTGGCCGCGAACCCGTCGGGGTGCCCCATGCCATCGTGATCGGCAGCGGCTTTGGCGGGCTTGCCGCTGCGGTCCGCCTGGCGGCCAAGGGCTGGCGGGTGACCGTGCTGGAGAAACTGGATGCCCCTGGTGGCCGCGCCTATGTGCACCAGCGCGAGGGCCATGTGTTTGATGCGGGCCCCACCATCATCACCGTGCCCTTCCTGTTCGACGAATTGTGGGCGCTGGCGGGACGCAGGCTGAGCGACGACGTGGAGCTGCGCTCGCTTGACCCGTTCTATCAGATCCGGTTTCACGACGGCGACGTTTTCAACTACAGCGGCGATCCCGACAAGATGCGTGCCGAGGTTCGCCGCATCAGCCCTTCGGACGCCGCCGGCTATGAGCGCTTCATGGCCGAGGCCGACCATTGCTACCGCCTGGGCTTCGAGGCGCTGGGCGCCAAGGCCTTCGATACGGTCGGCGATCTGATCAGGGCCAGCCCCGCCATCTTCCGCATGCGCGGCTGGCGCAGCCTGCACGCCATGGTGGCCAGCCACCTCAAGCACCCCAAGCTGCGCACGGCGATGAGCCTGCAGAGCCTGCTGATTGGTGGCAACCCGTTCTCGGTGACCTGCATCTACAGCCTGATCAACGCGCTGGAGCGCCAGTGGGGCGTGCACTGGGCGGTGGGGGGCACCGGCAAACTCGTGCAGGGCCTGGTTGGCCTGCTGCAGGGTCAGGGCGGCACATTGCGCTGCCACGCCGAGGTCAAGCGCATCGAGGTGGACCGAGGCCGCGCCACCGGCGTGACGCTGGCCAGCGGCGAGCGCCTGGCGGCCGACATCGTGATCTCCAATGCCGACACCGCCTGGACCTACCGCCACCTGGTGGAACCGCAGCACCGCCGGCACTGGACCGACCGCCGCATCGACAAAGGCCGCTACTCGATGAGCCTGTTCGTCTGGTACTTCGGCACGCGCCGCCAGTACCCCGGCGTGCCGCACCACATGATGCTGCTCGGGCCACGCTACAAGGAGCTGCTGACCGACATCTTCCGCCGCCACAAACTGGCCGACGACTTCAGCCTCTACCTTCACCGACCCACCGCCACCGACCCGTCGATGGCGCCGCCTGGGCACGACACCTTCTACGCGCTGGCGCCGGTGACCCACCTGGACAGCGGCACCGACTGGTCGGTCCAGGCCGAGCCGATGCGCCGCGCCGTCGCCGAGGTGCTGGAGCGCACCGTTCTGCCCGGTTTCCAGCAGCATCTGAGCACCTCGTTCGTCACCACGCCACAGGACTTTCACGACCGGCTGCTCAGCCTCAAGGGCGCCGCCTTCGGGCTGGAGCCGCTGCTGATGCAGAGCGCCTGGTTCCGGCCGCACAACCGCAGCGAAGACGTCGACGGCCTGTACATGGTCGGTGCCAGCACCCACCCCGGCGCGGGCGTGCCGGGCGTGCTGATGTCGGCCAAGGCGCTCGACTCGGTGGTGCCCGACGCCAGCACCTTCCTGGCGAGGGACCGCGCATGAACCCCCAGACCGCGGACAGCCTGGCGCTTCGGCCAACAGGCGCTCCGGATGGCTCGACCCAGATGCCCGTGGGTGAGGCCGACCTGCAGGCCTGCATTGCGCTCATGCGCAACGGTTCACGCACCTTCTTTGCCGCCAGCCGCCTGCTGCCGCCGCGGGTGCGCGCATCTTCGATCGCGCTCTACGCGTTCTGCCGGGTGGCCGACGACATCGTCGACAGCGGACTTCACCGCCTGGATGAGGCCATGGCACTGCTGTCTCAGCGGCTGGACGCGATCTACGCCGGCCGGCCGCAGGATCACGTGGAAGACCGCGCACTGGCCATTGTGGTGCGGCGCCACGGGCTGCCGCGCGCCCTGCTTGATGCCCTGCTCGACGGCTTCGCCTGGGACGCCGAAGGCCGCCACTACGAGACGCTGGAGGACGTGCACGACTACGGTGCGCGCGTGGCCGGCAGCGTGGGTGCAATGATGTGCTGGATCATGGGGGTGCGCCATGCGCAAGCCCTGGCCCGCGCCTGCGAGCTGGGCGTGGCGATGCAGCTGACCAACATCGCGCGCGATGTGGGCGAAGACGCGCGCAACGGGCGGCTCTATCTGCCGCGCCGGTGGCTG
>JALOSN010000082.1 GCA_025458415.1 Hydrogenophaga sp. | reverse complement strand
CTGATGTTCGGCGTCATGCGCATCATCAACCTGGCGCACGGCGACCTGGCCATGGTCGGCGCCTTTCTGGTGCTGTGGCTGGTCGGCCTGGGCTGGTCGCCCTGGCTGGCGGTGCTGGTGGCCGTGCCCGCCATGGGCGTGGTCGGCATGCTGTTGCAGCATTGGGTGCTGGCGCGCACGTTGCGGTCGGGCGTGTTGTTGCCACTGCTGGTGACCATGGGCCTGGGCGCGCTGATCCAGAACGGACTCTACGGCGTGTTCGGTTCCGAAGCGCGTTCGCTCGCCGACGCGCTGGGCTCGCTGTCCTGGGCCAGCTGGACGCTGCCAGGCGACATCGTGGTCGGCCAGTTGCCGGTGCTGACCCTGGTGCTGGGGGTGGCGGTGCTGGCCGGGCTGCAGGGCATGCTGAGCTGGACCCGCATGGGCCGATCCATCCGCGCCGCTTCCTCCGACCCGGAAGCGGCTGCTTTGTGCGGCGTGGATGCCGCCAGCGTGCACCGCGCCGCTGCCGCCATTTCGGTGGGGCTGGCCGCACTGGCCGGCGCAATGCTGGCCACCCGCGCCACCATCGAACCCTATGCCGGACCCCTGCTGCTGATCATGGCCTTTGAGGCGGTGGTCATAGGCGGTATCGGATCGTTGTGGGGCACCCTGCTGGGCGGCATCTTGCTGGGCCTGGCGCAAAGCTTCGGTGCGCTGGTCTCGCCCCAGGGCTTCCAGCTCGGTGGCCACCTGCTGTTCCTGGCCGTGCTCGGTGGTCGCCTGTGGAACCAGTACCGCCATGGCCTGGGTCTGTCGATCTGGCCCACGCCGCGTCGAAAGACGACCCGCGCTGCAGCGCCCAAGGCCATGGAGGCACAACCATGAACCGCCCCACCCATCACCCCGTGGTCTCACCACGCTGTTCATCTTCATGCTGCTGGCCTCCACCTGGGGCCTGCTGGCCGGGCAGGCCGGTCTGGTGTCGGTCGGTCAGCAGGCCTTCTTTGGTCTGGGCGCGTACTTCGCCCTGCGGCTGGTGGACGGTGGCTGGACCGCTTACCCGGCGCTGTTCGCGGGCGCCATCGGCGCGGCGGCCGTGGCCTGGGGCCTGTCGTTCTTTGTGCTGCGCCTCAAAGAGGGCGAGTTCGCCATCGCCACCTGGGTGGTGGCCGAGGTGATCCGCATCCTGGTGATGCTCGACCCGATGGTGCAGGGCGAGACCGGCACCTCGCTGATCGCGCTCAACGCGGTCGAACCCGAGCTGCGCCGCAACATCGGCTTCTGGATGGCGCTGGGTTCGCTGGTGTTCATGCTGGGTGTGACCGCCTGGCTCTTGCGCAGCGCCGTGGGCACCGCCACCCGCGCCATCGGTGAAGACGACGAGGCGGCCGCTTCGCTCGGCGTGCGGGTCACGCCCACGCGCCGCTGGGTCTTGTGCAGTGGTCGGTGCTGATGCTGTTCATGGCCCTGGTGGGCGGGCTGCGCAGCCAGTGGGGCCCGCTGCTGGGCGCGCTGCTGTTGTTCGTGCTGCAGGAGAGCCTGGGCCACCTGGGCGCCTGGTACCTGGCGGGCCTTGGCGCGGTCGCCATGGTCTTTGCACTGTGGTTGCCGCGCGGTCTGGCCGGTGTCTGGGACGACTGGCGCGCCCGCCCCAAGCCTTCCGCTGTCACACCTGCCTCCCCATCCACCACCTCAGTTCCAAGGAGTTCCACACCATGAGCGTTCAAGGCAAAACCATCGTCATCACCGGCGTCAGCTCCGGCATTGGCAGCGACACCGCCAAACTGCTGCGTCTGCAGGGCGCGCGCGTCATCGGCGTTGACCGCAACGACCCCATGCTCAGCCTGGACGGCTTTGTCAAAGCCGACCTGTCGGCGCCTGCCGCCATCGACGCCGCCATCGCCCAGCTGCCCGAGCGCATCGACGCGCTGTGCAACATCGCCGGTGTGCCGGGCACTGCGCCGGTGGAACTGGTCGCCCGGGTGAACTACCTGGGTCTGCGCCATCTGACGCTGGGCCTGCTGGACCGCATGGCCGGTGGCAGCGTGGTCAACATCTCCTCCATCCTGGGCGCCGAGTGGCCGGCCCGGCTGGAGCTGCACCGCGCGCTGGGGCAGACCCGCTCGTTTGCCGAAGGACAAGCCTGGCTGGCCGAGCACCCGGTGCCCCAGGATACCTGTTACCAGTATTTCAAGGAAGCGCTGATTGTCTGGACCTACACCCAGTCGCAACCCATCTTCATGGAGAACAACGTGCGCATGAACTGCGTGGCACCCGGTCCGGTGTTCACCCCCATCCTGGGCGACTTCGTGCAGATGCTGGGCAGCGAGCGGGTCGAAAAGGACGCCCACCGCATGAAGCGCCCCGCCTTCAGCGACGAGGTGGCGCCGGTGATCGCGTTCCTGTGCAGCGACGCCTCGCGCTGGGTCAGCGGCATCAACCTGCCGGTGGACGGTGGTCTGGCCTCTACCTACATCTGAAGGCTCGTCCATGCTCGATCGGTTCGATCACCTCGAAGGCGCCAGGGTGCGCTACCGGGACACCGGCGGGTCCGGACCCGCCGTGCTGTTGACGCATGGCATCGGCGAGTCGCTGGAGTTCTGGCAGCCCCAGATCGAGGCGCTGGGCCAGGCGATGCGGCTGGTGGCCTGGGACATGCCCGGGCATGGCGAATCCGACATCCCGACGTCGGCCATGGACCTGCAGACCCTGGCCCGCCACGGCTGGCTGCTGCTGGACCGCCTGGGCATCGGGTCCGTGCATCTGGTGGGCAACTCGCTGGGCGCAGCGGTGTCGCTGCGCATGGCAGGGCAGAAGGCCTCGCGTGCGCGCAGCCTGCTGCTGGCGAATGCGGCCACCCTTGGGCCCGAGGTGTTCGGCGCATTCAAGCTCATGACCCTGCCGGTGCTGGGGGAGTTGATGAACAAGCCCAGCTCGAAGGCCGTCGAAATGCAGATCAAGGCCATCGTGCACCGCGCCCAAGCCATCTCGCCGGGGGTTCGTTCTGCCATCGAGCGCAACATCCACCGACCCGGTGGGGCGGCGCACTTTCTGGCCACGCTGCGCCTGATGACCGGATGGCGGGGGCAGCGCGAGGAGGTCTGGCAGGAGTCGCACCGGTTGCTGCGCCAGCTGAAGGTCCCCACCCTGATCCTGCACGGCCAGCAGGACGTGGTGCTGCCGGCCAGACATTCGGAGAGCGCCCACACCCTGGTCGCCGGCGCCGAACTGCAGATCTGGGATGATTGCGGGCACACGCCGCAACTGGAACAACCGGCCGCTTTCAACACCAGTCTCGCGGCACTGGTACAGCGGGCCGGAGCCTGACCCACGGGCGGCTCGGTCGACGCGAGTGGCGCCGGGGCGACCGCCCACGCTGGAGCAGTCTCCGGCGTTCGACGCGGCGCTTTTGCGACCGGTCGCCCGCCCCAATGGCCGCGCACTCGGTGTCGCATGGCGGGTATGCATCGGGGCTCACCCTTGCACCCGAGCGTTCTGCATGCCGTATGCTCCCGCCCCGTGACACACCGATTCGACCAACGACTGCTGGACGAGCCTGGCCACCTGATCCGGCGCGCCCACCAACTGGCCGTGGCCACCTTTCATGAGGTGCATGGCAGGCAGGTCACACCGGTGCAGTACGCCGTGCTGCGGGCCTTGCAGGCCTCGCCCGGCATCGACCAGGTGACACTGGCCGAACAGGTGGCGCTGGACACCTCCACCACCGCCGACATCGCCACCCGGCTGGAGGCCAAGGGCTGGATCGTGCGCCAACTGCTGGCCCGACGACAGCGCAGCCTTCGCCTCACGCCCGAAGGGCAGGCCGTGCTGGCCGAGATGCTGCCTCGCGTCGATCCCATGTACGAGCGCCTGCTGGCCGCCCTGTCCCCATCCGAGCAGGCCGAGTTCGTGCGCCTGCTGGCGAAGTTCACTGGCGTGAGCCCACCGAACAACAAGGGTAAACCCGTATCCTGAACCGCTTGGCGGACCCCTTGAAGCGCCCTAGAATGCCTTTCATTCAGTATACTGAATGTGATCATCCCCACGGAGACAATCCCATGTTCCCCCTCAACACCTGGTACGTGGCCGCCCGCAGCGACGAGGTCGGCACCGAACGCCCGCTGGGCCGGCGCATCTGCAACCGGGCCATGGCCTTCTTTCGCAACAGCACCGGACAGGTGGCGGCCGTGGAAGATTTCTGCCCGCATCGCGGCGCCCCCTTGTCGCTGGGTTTTGTGCAAGGCGACACCCTGGTCTGCGGCTACCACGGCCTGGCCATGGGGGCTGACGGCAAGACCGTCTCCATGCCCTGCCAGCGCGTGCGGGGCTTTCCGGCCATCGGCAGCTACCCGGTGCACGAAGCGCACGGCTTCATCTGGGTCTGGCCCGGGGAGTCGGCCAAGGCCGACGTGGCCCTGGTGCCGCGGTTCGAGTGGCTGGGCAACCCGGCCTTCGGCTACGGCGGGGGTCTGTACCACATCGCCTGCGACTACCGGCTGATGATCGACAACCTGATGGACCTGACGCACGAGACCTATGTGCACAGCAACAGCATCGGGCAAAAGGAAATCGACGAGGTGCCCTGCAAGACCCGCGTCGAGGGCGACCATGTGATCACCGAGCGCTACATGGAGGGCATCGAGGCGCCGCCGTTCTGGAAGATGGCCCTGCGCCTGAACGGCCTGCCCGACGACCAGCCGGTGGACCGCTGGCAGATCTGCCACTTCACCCCGCCCAGCCACGTGATGATCGAGGTGGGTGTGGCCCTGGCCGGCAACGGCGGTTATGCCGCGCCCGACGCGGTGAAGGCCGCCAGCTGGGTGGTGGACTTCATCACACCGGAAACCGACACCTCGATGCACTACTTCTGGGGCATGGCGCGCAAGTTCAAGCCAACCGACGCCAACCTGACCGAGCAGATCCGCGCAGGCCAGGGCAAGATCTTCTCGGAAGACCTGGAGATGCTGGAGCGCCAGCAGAAGAACCTGAGCGCCCACCCGGACCGCAAACTGCTGATGCTCAACATCGACGCGGGCGGCGTGCAGTCGCGCAAGGTGATCGAGCGCGTGCTGGCCGCCGAGCGGGGCGTGGCGGCATGAGAGAAGCTCAACCGATCCAGGTGCGCGTGGTCGCCCGCCGCGCCGAAGCGCTGCACATCATCGGCCTGGACCTGGTAGCGGAAGATGGCCACGCCCTGCCCGCCTTCACCGCCGGCGCCCACATCGACCTGCACCTGCCGGGTGGCCTGGTTCGCCAGTACTCGCTGTGCAACCCGCCGGGCGACGCCGGGATGTACCGCATCGCGGTGCTGCGCGACCCGGCCTCGCGCGGTGGCTCGCGGGCCGTGCACGACGCGCTGACCGTGGGCACCGCACTGTCCATCAGCGCGCCGCGCAACCATTTCGAACTGGCGCCCGCGGCACCCCACCACCTGCTGCTGGCCGGCGGTATCGGCATCACGCCGCTGTGGGCCATGGCCGAACAGCTGTCGCAACAGGGTGGATCGTTCGCCTTGCACCATTGCACCCGCTCGCGCGAGCGCACGCCCTTCGTGGAAGCCTTGGCCGCTTCGGCCTATGCCGACCGCGTGCAGCACCACTTCGACGACGGCCAAGCCGCACAGAAGCTGGACATCGCGGCCACCCTGCGGCAGGCACCCGCCGGCACCCACCTCTATGTGTGCGGCCCGCAGGGCTTCATGGACGCGGTGCTGAGTGCCGGCCGCGCCGCCGGCTGGCCCGAAGAACGCCTGCACCGAGAGTACTTTGCCGCGGCCCCGGTGGACCACACGAACGATGGCCGCTTCGAGCTGGAGCTGGCCAGCAGCGGCCGTGTCATCACCGTGCAGCCCCGGCAGACGGCACTGGCCGCCTTGCTGGAAGCCGGGCTGGACATTCCCATGTCCTGCGAACAGGGCGTCTGCGGCACCTGCCTGACCGGCGTGAAAGCGGGCACACCCGACCACCGCGACCAGTACCTGACCGACGAGGAACGGGCCGCCAACGACCAGTTCCTGCCCTGCTGCTCGCGTGCGCTCAGCGCGCGCCTGGTGCTCGACCTCTGAGGCGCCACCACCAGACGGCTCAGCCAAGACCCAGCAGGCGCACCGCGTTGCCCTTGAGGATGCCGGGCATCACCTCGGGCTTGAAGCCGGCCACCTCGAAATCCTTCATCCAGCGCTCGGGCGTGATCAGCGGGTAGTCGCTGCCGAACAGCACGCGGTCTTTCAGCAGCGTGTTGGCGTACTGCACCAGCTGCTTGGGGAAGTACTTCGGGCTCCAGCCACTCAGGTCGATCCAGACGTTCGGTTTGTGGGTGGCGACCGACAACGCCTCGTCCTGCCACGGAAAGCTCGGGTGGGCCATGACGATCTGCATGTCGGGGAAGTCGATCGCGACGTCGTCCAGGTGCATGGGGTTGCTGTACTCCAGCCGCAGGCCACCGCCGCAGCGCATGCCGCTGCCGATGCCACTGTGCCCGGTGTGGAAGATGGCCGGCAGCTTGTGCGCGTTGATCACCTCGTAGATCGGCCAGGCCATCTTGTCGTAAGGGTGGTAGCCCTGCACCGTGGGGTGGAACTTGAATCCCTTGACGCCTTCCTCCTGGATCAGGCGCTCGGCCTCGCGCCCCCCCATCGTGCCCGTGTGCGGGTCAATGCTGGCAAAGGCCATCATCATGTCGCTGTTCTCGCGTGCGGCCTGCGCAATCTCCTCGTTGGGAATCCGCCGGCGACCCAGCTTGGATTCGCTGTCCACCGTGAACATCACCAGGCCGATCTTGCGTTCCCGGTAGTACGCGATCGTCTCGGCGATCGTGGGGCGGCGGTTGCTGCCGAAGTACTTGTCGGCTGCGCGGTCGTACTCTTCTCCGTAGTTGTCGAACGGGTTCCAGCAGCTCACCTCGGCGTGGGTGTGGATGTCGATCGCGATCAGGTTCTGATGGTCCATCTGGCCTCCTCGGGCAGGTTGGGTCTAGGGTAAACACTGAGCCAATCGTTGCCGAACAGCCCTTGCTTTAGTTATCAGTTATAACCATAATCGAATCACATCACAAGCCCGGATTTTCCCTGCACCATGAACACCTCCCATTCCGACCTGTCCCTGAGTCTCGTTGGCGACCAGCAGCAGATCGCGCTTGTCC
>JALOSN010000081.1 GCA_025458415.1 Hydrogenophaga sp. | reverse complement strand
AAGGGCAGCGGCATCGTGCTGCGCTTCATCGAGTACATGGATGTGGGGGCCACGAACGGCTGGCGCATGGACGAAGTGATGCCCAGTGCCGACGTGGTCCGCCTGATCCACCGCGAGCTTCCCCTGGTGCAGCTTGAGCCAGCAGCCCCAGGCGAGACTGCCGAACGTTGGGGTTATGCAGATGGCACCGGCGAGATCGGCGTGATCAGCAGCGTCACCCAGGCGTTCTGCCGAGACTGCAACCGGGCCAGGCTGTCCACCGAGGGCAAACTCTACCTGTGCCTTTTCGCCAGCCAGGGCCATGACCTGCGCACGCTGTTGCGATCAGGTGCCACCGACGAGGACATTGCCAGTGCAATCGGCGCCATCTGGCAGGGCCGGGATGACCGGTACTCAGAACTCAGGGCCAGTCGTCCTCCCGACAGCAGCCAAGGTGTGCGGCGGGTGGAAATGAGCTACATCGGAGGGTGAGGCCTTGGCCATTCAACTGAGCGAAGTCACCGCGATGGTGCTGGCCGGAGGCCGCGGTTCGCGTATGGGCGGCGTGGACAAAGGCCTGCAGAAGTTCAACGGCACACCGCTGGCCCTGCACACGGTTCTGAGGCTGCAGATGCAGGAAGGTGGCTTCATCGGCGACCTGATGGTCAACGCCAACCGCAACCTGGCCGCGTATGAAGCGTTTGGCGTACCTGTGTGGCCGGACACGCTGGACGGTTACGCCGGACCGCTGGCGGGGTTTCTGACGGGTCTTGAGCGTTGCGAAACGCCCTACCTGCTGACCGTGCCGTGTGACACCCCCCTGTTTCCACTCGACCTGGCCCGGCGCCTGGCGGCAGCCTTTGACGACCCGGCCACCGAAATGGCCATGGCGGCGGCCCGGGAAGAGGACGGCCAGCTTCGGCCACAACCGGTGTTCTGCCTGATGGGCGTTCAGATGCTGGAAAGCCTGGTCGCTTTCACCCAGGCAGGCGGACGGAAGATCGACCACTGGACCGCGCACATCGTGCCGTTCGATCAGCCGGGAGATGCCCCGCAGGCCTTCTACAACGCCAACACCCTGGCCGAATTGCACGCGCTGGAACAGCGCTGAACCGGCACGAACCCTCATGAAGACGATTGGGCAGATAGCCGCTGAATTGCAGGGGTATGACCCCCAGGCCCTGAGCGCCGTACAAGTGAACGAGTTTCTGGCCCGACTGGTCGAGCCGGTGGCCGATGTGGAGTCCGTTTCCGTGTTCGGTGCGCTCGGACGGGTTCTGGCAGACGATGTCACATCACCCATCAGCGTGCCCCCTCACGACAACTCGGCCATGGACGGGTTTGCCTTTGCGGGGCATCAGCTCGTGCAGGGCCAACCCCTGAAGCTGAAGCTGAAGGGCACGGCCTTGGCCGGAAAGGCGTGGGAGGGCAACGTGAGGCCAGGTGAGTGCCTCAAGATCATGACCGGCGCCATCATGCCCGGCGGGCTGGACACGGTGGTGCCGCTGGAGTTTGTCCGAATCGAGGGTGACGGCATCGAGATACCCGCTGACGTGGTGAAGCCGGGGGACAACCGGCGCCTGCTCGGCGAGGACCTCATGGCTGGGCAGCCTGCCCTGGCGCGTGGGGATCTGCTGGGCCCTGCGGCTCTGGGTCTGGTCGCCAGCCTGGGCTTGCCGGAACTGAGGGTGTTCCGCCGTCTGAAAGTGGCCTACTTTTCGACTGGTGACGAGATCCTGAGCCTGGGTGAGTCACCCCGTGAGGGTGCGGTGTATGACAGCAACCGTTACACCGTGTTCGGTCTGCTGCACCGCATGGGTATCGAGGTGGTCGACATGGGCGTCGTCCGTGACGAACCCGAGGCACTTGAAACAGCCTTTCGCCAGGCGGCCGAACAGGCCGATGCGATCATCACCAGCGGCGGCGTCAGCATGGGCGAAGCCGATCACACCAAGGCCATGATGAAGCAGCTGGGCGACGTGGCCTTCTGGCGCATTGCCATGCGGCCGGGGCGACCGATGGCGGTGGGTCGGATCCAGCGCCCGGGTCGGTCCTCCATCCTCTTCGGATTGCCAGGGAACCCCGTTGCCGTGATGGTGACGTTCCTGGCCTTCGTGCGCCCTGCCCTGCGACGCATGATGGGAGCCCGTGCTTCCGATCCGGTCCTGCTCAGGGCCCGGTGCGGCGAGGCTTTGCGCAAGAAACCGGGCCGCACCGAATACCAGCGCGGCATTGTCACCACCGAACCCGATGGTACCCTGAAGGTCAGAACCACCGGCAATCAGGGCTCGGGGGTTCTGCGGTCCATGGTGGAGGCCAACGGCCTGATCGTCCTGCATCACGGCCAGGGCCATGTGGCGGTCGGCGATGAGGTCGATGTGATGATGTTCGACGGCGTCATCTGACGGCAGCGGCGGACAACTACCCCGGCCTCCTTGGCAGGATTCGGCAGGACTTGCCGCTGCGCCCCCTGGGCACCTGACAACCCAGAACGCCTTCGACACGGATGGGCACGCTGCCCTGGGATCGCGCGTAACTCTGCAGCGCCTTGCGTGCCAGAGCCAGCGCGGCGCGGCCTTCGGCTCCCGCCTGAGGCAATCTCAGTTGCAGGGTTCGCGCATCTTTCTGGCAGACCTGGAAGTCGAAAAGCCCGACCTGCTCTTCAAGCACCGTGGACAGGGCCAGCGGCAACAGGGCCACGGGATGACCTTGCCGGCCTTCAACATGCAAAGTGTCATCGCGACGCCCCTGCACTTCGATCACAGGCAGCGGCGATCCGCAGGTGCAAGGCTCGGGCCAGAAGCGCAGGTGATCGCCAAGGTCATAGCGTATGAGCGGCTGCACGGTGTTCGCCAGGTGGGTCAGCAGGACCGCCGCCGACGCCTGCCCCACGGGTACCGGTCGATGGTGTTCGTCCACCGGCTCAAGGATGACCCAGTCGCTGTTGAGGTGCAGGTGGCCATGGTCACACTCCCATGCCATGGCCAGAAACTCGGAAGCACCGTAGCTGTTGCGGACACTGACCCCGCAAAACGTCGATTCAAGCCGGCGGCGCACGGCCGCCGTCAGGGTTTCGCCCCCGGTCCAGATCTCGCGCAGGTTCAGCGCGAGCCGCCCTTCTGCAGCCTCGTGTCCGAGCACATCGGCCGCCGTGGGATAGGAGGCCAGCACCGTGGGCGCAAAGTCGTTGAGTTCGGCAACCAGTGCATCCAGGGGCTGCATGATGGAAAAGCTGCGCACAGTCCGGGCCAACCAGGGCTGAAGGCGCCGGAGGCGTTCGACGCTCACGTAGCTGGCGAAATGCCCCCCAGTGGCCCCCACAAATGCGATGCGCTCCCCCAGGCACAGCGGGTCGAACCAACGGCGCAAAGCCTGCACCTGGCTTCGACGCTGCGATTCGAGTGCATCGTAGACGGCCATGCAGCGTGCATCCTGCACGAAGATGCCCGGCATGCCGCTGGTTCCCGAGCTCTCCCACACCAGGTAGCGCCCCAGAAAGGATTCACCCACGTTGGCCGGATTGGCGACGTGCTCTCGCAGAGCCGCGAGTTGCAGCTGTGGATCCGTGACCCATTCGGCAAATCGCTCCATGAGCTCATGGCGGTTCACCGGAGGTATCCTCGCCAGTCGTTCCCCCGGATCCAGGCCGTCGGCCAGCCGGTGCAGGCGTTGACGGTAGATGGCTGAATCGCGGGCGGCCGCCTGCAGCACCTGGGACAGGCGCAACCGCTGAAGTTTGGCGAGGTCCGCACGACAGCTGTGTCCTGCCAGGGAGACCTCGGCCGAGATCCGGGCAAACTGCCATGAATCAAAAAGGGTGGACATGCGCCGATGCTAGCGCGCCGGCCGGGCATGTACAGAGCTGGCCAACTCGATTGACGATGAATGTCCTGGCGCGACTATCGGCTAGGTCGGGGTTGGCGAATGAGCTGGTGTGTCGACCTCATCCCCCGCCCGGGCACGGGGTGTGTTGCCCCGCTCCCGTGCCAGCAGGGTGTACATGGTGGGCACGACGAAGATCGTCAGCAGCGAGCCGAGGCTCATGCCTCCAACGATCACCCACCCGATCTGCTGGCGACTCTCGGCGCCGGCACCGGTGGCCAGCGCCAGCGGAATGGCCCCCAGCACCATGGCGCCCGTGGTCATGAGAATGGGCCGCAGGCGAAGCGCGGCTGCGCGGCGGGTTGCTTCGAGCTTGGCCACGCCCTGTTCGCGAAGCTGGTTCGCAAATTCCACAATCAGGATGCCGTGTTTGGTGATCAGGCCCACCAGTGTGATCAGGCCGATCTGGCTGAAGACGTTGAGCGTTCCCCCGGTGAGCTTCAGCGCCAGAAGCGCGCCCAGCATCGACAGCGGCACGCTCAGCATGATGATGAAGGGGTCGATAAAGCTCTCGAACTGTGCCGCCAGCACCAGATAGATGAAAAGCAGCGCCAGGATGAACACCAGCGCCAGCGAGCCGGAGGCATCGCGGAACTCGCGGCTCTGGCCGTTGAGGTCTGTCGTGTAGCCGGGCGGCAGGATGTCGCGCGCCGTGGCATCCAGGAACGCCAGCGCGTCTCCCAGAGCCAGATCAGGTGACAGGTTGGCCGTGATGGATGCACTGCGGCGCTGACCGAAATGGTTGAGCTCCCGTGGCACCACCACTTCCCGCACCGTCACCAGCGACGCCAGCGGAATCATCTGGTCGCCCCGACCCCGCACGAACAGCCGGTCGATATCCTCAGGAGTGCTGCGCTGGGTCGACTGCGTCTGCACCACCACATCGTACTGCTCACCTTCGCGCTTGTAGCGCGTGACAATCCGACCGCCCAGCAGCGTCTCGACGGTACGGGCAATAGCGTCCACACTCACACCCATATCGGCGGCGCGCTCACGATCAACGTCCATCCGGATCTCGGGCTTGTTCAGCCGCAGGTCGGTGTCCACCTGCAGAAAGCCCGGCTGGCGGGCCATCGCGTCCTGGAACTGGCGCACCACGGCCGACAGGTTTTCATAGCTGTCCGAGGTGGCGATCACATAGTTGACCGGACGCTCACGGAAGCCCTGCCCCAGGGATGGCGGCGTAATGGGAAAAGCGCTGATGCCGGGCAACGCGGCCATGCGCGGAGCGATCTCGCGGGCGATCTCCTGCGTGGTTCGGGTACGCTCTTCCCAGGGGGTGGCACGCAGGAACACCGATCCCTGGGCCACCGTCGGGTTACCGATGTTGCTGAAGATCCGATCGAACTCGGGGTAATCCTGGCCCATGCGTTCGATGGCCTCGGCGTAGCGCTGCGTGTAGGCCAGCGTGGCACCATCCGGCCCGTTGATGGTGGCCAGGATGACGCCCCGGTCTTCCAGCGGCGCCAGCTCCTGGCGGGTGTTCTGGAGCAGCCACCAGCTGCCGGCTGCACTGGCCACCATGATCCCGACCATCAACCAGCGGACGCCCAAGGTCCAGACCAGCACCCTCTCGTAGCCACGGGTCAGGCCCTCCAGGCCGCGCTCCATCACCCGGTCAAAGCGGCTGCGCTGGTCCTGGTGGCGCAACAGCTTGGAGCACATCATGGGCGACAGGGTGAGTGCGACAAATCCGGACACCAGCACGGCGCCGGCCAGTGCCAGGGCAAACTCGGCGAACAGGCGCCCGGTTCGGCCGGGTGTGAAAGCCAGTGGCGCATAGACCGCGGCCAACGTCAGGGTCATGGCGACGATGGCAAATCCGATCTCACGGGCACCCTTGATGGCGGCCTCGAACGGCTTCATGCCCTCCTCGATGTGCCGATAGATGTTCTCCAGCATCACGATCGCATCGTCCACCACCAGCCCGATGGCCAGCACGAGCGCCAGCAGCGTGAGCGTGTTGATGGAAAAGCCGAACAGCGCCATCAGGGCGAAGGCACCAATGAGGCTGACCGGGATGGTGACCAGCGGAATCACTGACGCGCGAAGGGTCCGCAGAAACACGAAGATCACCAGAGCCACCAGCACCACGGCTTCGGCGATGGTGGTGTAGACGGCCTTGATCGACCGGTCGATGAACACCGAGTTGTCATTGGCGATGTCGACATTGACACCGGCCGGCAGGTCCTGACGTACGCGATCGAGCAATTCGCGGACACCGGCAGACAGCTCCAGGGGATTGGCCGTGGCCTGCCGGATCACACCCAGCGAGATCGAATCGATACCGTTGAAGCGGACCGATGATCGCTCGTCCTGCGGTCCCTCGACCACGTCGGCCACGTCCCCCAGGCGAATCACCTGTCCGCCCACCCTGCGCACCGCCACATCACGGAACTGCTGCGCCGTCTGCAAGTCGGTGGCGGCCGTGACGTTGAACTCGCGCTGCAGACTCTCGATGCGACCGGCAGGAACCTCGAGGTTGGACCGCCGCAGTGCTTCTTCCACATCCTGCACGGTGAGCCGGTAAGCCGCCAGACGGTCCGGATCTATCCATACCCTCATGGCGTACCTGCGTTCGCCATAGACACGGACCTCGGCCGCACCAGGGGCGGTTTGCAGCACCGGCTTGGCCAGGCGATTGGCGAAGTCACTGAGTTGCAGCCGGTTGTGGATCTCCGAGTGCAACACGATCCAGACCACCGGAAACGCATCCGCCTCCACTTTGGCGATCACCGGTTCATCGATGCCTTGCGGCAATCGCTGACGGACCCGACTCACCTTGTCCCGCACATCGGCCGCGGCCGAGTCGGGGTCGCGCTCCAGCCGGAACCGGATGGAAATCTGGCTTTGCTCCTGCCGGCTGATGGAGGTG
>JALOSN010000080.1 GCA_025458415.1 Hydrogenophaga sp. | reverse complement strand
TGGCCCAGGAGGCGCGCGAAGAACGGAATTCGGGCAACTTCGACCGGGCCGCCGACCTGTACGAGAAGCTGGAAGGACGAGCAGCAGGAACCCCGCTGGCCCAGCAGGCCCAGCTGGAAAAGGCCTATGCGTACTACAAGGGGGGCGAACCAGCCCAGGCCCAGGCGGTGATCGAACGTTTCCTGCGGCTTCACCCGACCAGCCCCGCGCTGGACTACGCCCTGTACCTCAAGGGCCTGGCCAATTTCAACGACAACCTGGGGTTGTTCGGATCGTTGGCTCGGCAGGACCTTTCCGAACGGGACCAGAAGGCGGCCAAGGAGTCCTTCGAAGCCTTTCGCGACCTGGTGACCCGCTTCCCGGATTCCCGCTACGCGCCGGATGCGCGGGCGCGGATGACCTACATTGTCAATTCTCTCGCCCAGTCCGAGGTGCATGTGGCCCGCTACTACCTCAGCCGCGGTGCACATGTGGCAGCCATCAACCGTGCCCAGGCGGCCCTGAGCGACTACCCCGAGGCGCCTGCCCTGGAGGAGGCCCTGTACATCCTGGTGCGGGCCTACGATGCGCTCGGTATGGCACAACTGCGGGACGATGCCAGTCGGGTGCTGCAGGCCAGCTACCCGAACAGCCAGTTCCTGACCCAGGGCTTCCGCTCGTCCACACCCTGGTGGCGATTCTGGTGACGGTCCGCACCTGAGGCCTGTCCTCGGGCACATGCACCGGGTTCTCCTGCATGCGGCCTGCACGCAACGCACCCGGTGGCTGCAGAGCTCCTTTTCATTGCCGGCGGACTGCCCGGCGGCGAATCGTGGTTAACATCGCGTTTTGATCGCAGTCCGGTACCCTGTTCCACGCTGCCACCGAACACCAGCATGTCCAAAGGCTTCCGTATCCACGCGTCCACCGGCATCCATCGGGGAGACCGCGACTACCAGCAGGATCAGGTCTGCCTGTTGCACCACCCCCGCCAGACCGGCTGCCTGCTGGCGGTGGTGGCGGATGGCATGGGAGGTCGCAGTGGCGGCCGCAAGGCGTCCGACCAGGTCATGCTGACGGCCCGGCAGCTCTTTGAGCGCTTCGACCCGGAAACCGATGATTCGGCTGCTCTGCTGCGTCAGATCGTCGAAGAATCACACCTGGTGATCAAGCTGACCGCCGTGTCGGCGGAGCAGGAACCGCACAGCACGATCGCCGCCTTTCTCGTCAACCCTGGTGGAGACAGCCACTGGGTGCATGCCGGCGATTCACGCATCTACCACTTCCGCCAGGGCAAGATGCTGTTTCGCACCATGGACCACTCGTACGTGCAGACCCTGGTCAACCAGGGGGAGATCACGGAAGAGGAAGCGCTGGACCACCCGCACTCCAACATCCTCATGGGGTGCCTGGGCACCGACAACGACCCGCCGGTCGACATCCATGTGGTCGATCGCCTTCTGCCTGGTGATGCCATCATGGCTTGCAGCGATGGCGTCTGGCACTATTTCACTCCTGACGAACTGTCCAGCACCATCGCCATGCTGACGCCCCGCGAGGCGTGCGAGTTCCTGATTCAGAAGGCGCGCACACGGGCCAAGGGCATGGGCGACAACCTTTCGCTGGCCATCGTCAGGATCGATCCGCTGGGCTGAATTGGAGCTTCCGGCCTTCAGGTGAGGCCCGTATCAACCACCCGATGCTCTGTGGCCAGGTATTCGGCCGACTGCATTTCCCCCAGCCTTGACACCGTGCGGGGGAACTCGTGCGCCATGGGGCCCTCGGTGTAGAGCGCCTCGGGCGCAACAGCCGCCGACATCACGAGCTTGACCCGCCGGTCATACAGCACATCGATCAGCCAGGTGAAACGGCGGGCCTCGGACGCTTGCCGTACCGACATCTGGGGTACGTTGGCCAGCAGCACCGTGTGGAACTGCGAGGCGATCTCCAGATAGTCGTTCTGTGAACGCGGTCCTCCGCAGAGCGTGCGAAAGTCGAACCAGATGACGCCGCCGGCACGCCGCACCGCCCGGATCTGGCGAGATTCGATCTGCATCACCGGCTCTTCGTCATGGGCCTCGGCGAGTTTTTCAAACGTCGCCTCAAGCGACGCGTCGGCCTGCGCGTCCAGTGGGCAGTGATAGAGCTCTACGTGGGTCAGGGTTCGCTGACGGTAGTCGGTACCGTTGTCGACATTGATCACCTCCAGCTTCTGCTTGAGCATCTCGATGGCCGGCAGGATGCGGTCACGGTGCAGGCCGTCAGGGTACAGGCCGTCAGGGTGGAAGTTGGACGTGGTCACAAAGCCCACACCCGCCTTGAACAGGGCATCCAGCAACCGGTGCAGGATCATGGCGTCGGTCACATCCGCCACATGGAACTCATCGAAGCAGATCAGCTTGTACCTCTGGGCAATGCGCGCGCCCAGCACATCCAGCGGATTGACCGTGCCCTGCAGGTCACGCAGTTCCCGGTGCACTTCCCGCATGAATTCGTGAAAGTGCAAACGGGTCTTACGCCTGAGCGGTACGGCGTTGAAGAAGCAATCCATCAGGAAGCTCTTGCCACGCCCTACTCCGCCGTACATGTAGACGCCGCGCGGAATCTCCGGGTGGACAAAGAGCTTCTTGAGCGAATTGGACCGCCGCTGCTTGTACACAGACCACTCGCGCGCGCAACGCTCCAGCGCGTCGACCGCACGCAACTGCGCCGGATCGGCACTGAAGCCGCGTGCGCGCAACTCCGCTTCGTAGGTGCTGCGAACGGTCAAGCGATCGCCTCGATCAGAAGTTCAGCGTTCGCTTGTCCACCGCCAGGGCCGCTTCCTTTGTAGCTTCCGACAGCGAAGGATGGGCGTGGCAGATGCGGGCGATGTCTTCGGCGCTGGCCTTGAACTCCATGGCAACGACCGCTTCGGCGATCAGCTCGGAAGCCATCGGTCCTACGATGTGTACGCCCAGGATTTCGTCGGTCTTGGCGTCGGCCAGGAACTTGACCATGCCGGTGGTGTCACCCAGTGCGCGTGCACGGCCGTTGGCGAGGAACGGGAACGTGCCCGCCTTGTAGGCGACGCCATCGGCCTTGAGCTGCTGCTCGGTACGACCCACCCAGGCGATCTCCGGGCTGGTGTAGATGACCCACGGAATGGTGTTGAAGTTGACGTGACCGTGCTGGCCGGCCATGCGCTCGGCCACCGCCACGCCCTCTTCTTCCGCCTTGTGCGCCAGCATCGGACCGCGCACCACGTCGCCCACTGCCCATACGCCGGGCAAGTTGGTCCTGCACTCGGCATCCACCACGATGGCACCCCGCTCGTCAAGTGCGAGGCCCACCGCCTCGGCGTTCAGGCCGACGGTGTTGGGGACACGACCGATGGACACGATCAGCTTGTCCACATCCAGCGCCACCGCTTCGCCCTTGGCGTTGGTGTAGGCCACATTCACGCCCTTTTTGCCGGTCTTGATCTCACCGACCTTGACGCCCAGCTCGATCTTCAAACCTTGCTTGTCGAATGCCTTCTTGGCCTCTTTGGCCATCTGCTCGTCGACCGCACCCAGGAACACCGGCAGGCCTTCCAGGATGGTCACGTCCGCACCGAGGCGACGCCAGACCGAACCCATTTCGAGGCCGATGACACCAGAACCGATCAGAGCCAGCTTCTTGGGTACGGCACCAAGTCGCAAGGCACCGTCGTTGGACAGCACGTTCACCTCGTCGAACGGAACTCCGGGCAGAGCACGCGCATTGGACCCGGTGGCCACCACGACCTGCTTGCCGGTGACCGTTTCCTCCTTGGTGCCGGAGATCAGGATCTCATAGCCACCCTCAGCCGCCTTCACGAAGGAGCCACGGCCATGGAAGAACGTGACCTTGTTCTTCTTGAACAGGTAGAGGATGCCGTCATTGTTCTGCTTGACCACGGTGTCCTTGCGGCCAATCATCTTGGCCACGTCCATCGTCACCTTGCCGGTGCTGATGCCATGGTCGGCGAAGTGGTGGCTGGCATGTTCGAAATGTTCGGACGACTGCAGCAGGGCCTTGGACGGGATGCAGCCGACGTTGGTGCAGGTGCCACCGGGAGCCGGACCGCCAGTCGCGTTCTTCCACTCGTCGATGCACGCGACCTTGAAACCCAGCTGGGCGGCTCTGATGGCGGCGATGTAGCCGCCGGGACCTGCGCCGATCACGACGACGTCAAATGCTTGGGACATGTTCTTTTCCGGAATGGGGGTTGGACAAACGCCCCCGAAGGGGCGTCTGCGATGTCACTGATCGATCAGATGTCGAAGAGCAGTCGGGCGGGGTCTTCCAGCGCTTCCTTCATGGCCACCAGGCCCAGCACGGCTTCGCGACCGTCGATGATGCGGTGGTCGTAGGACATGGCGAAGTAGTTCATCGGGCGAACCACAACCTGGCCGTTCTCGACCATGGCACGGTCCTTGGTGGCGTGCACGCCCAGGATGGCCGACTGCGGCGGGTTGATGATGGGGGTGGACATCATGGAGCCGAAGGTGCCGCCGTTGGAGATTGAGAAGGTGCCTCCGGTGAGGTCATCCAGTCCGATCTTGCCTTCCTTGGCCTTCTGGCCGAACTCCGCGATCTTCTTCTCGATGTCGGCAAAGCTCATCTGGTCGGCGTTGCGCAGGATGGGCACCACCAGACCGCGCGGCGAGCCGACCGCGATGCCGATATCGAAGTAGCCGTGGTAGACGATATCGTTGCCGTCGACCGAGGCGTTGAGGATGGGGAACTTCTTGAGGGCGTGGACGGCGGCCTTCACGAAGAAGCTCATGAAGCCCAGCTTGACACCGTGTTCCTTCTCGAAGCGTTCCTGCATGCGCTTGCGCATGTCCATGACCGGCGCCATGTTGATCTCGTTGAACGTGGTCAGGATGGCATTCGTGGCCTGGGACTGGAGCAAGCGCTCGGCAACCCGGGCGCGCAAGCGCGTCATGGGCACGCGCTCTTCCGGCCGATCACCCAGGTCGGGCGCCATGGTTGGCACCTGCGGCAGCACCTTGGAGGGCGCACCCGTCGGGATGGCGGCAGGGGCCGCTACCTGCACTTTGGGCGCGCTCGCTGCGGCCAGCACATCACCTTTGGTCACTCGGCCATCCTTGCCGGTGCCGGCAACGGAGCCGGGTGCCATGCCGGCATCGGCCATCAGTTTTGCGGCGGCGGGCATGGCCACCCCGGCCTTGCTGGCCGAAGCCGCGGCGGCCGGAGCCACGGGAGCAGCCACGGGCACCACCGCGGCAGCCGGGGCAGGCGCAGCAACCGGCGCGGCTGCACCGGCCACCGCCACCGTGTCGATCTTTGCAATGAGCTGATCGGCAGCCACGGTAGCGCCGTCGCCCTGCACGATCTCGACCAGCACACCGCCTGCCGGGGCCGGGCATTCGAGAACGACCTTGTCGGTCTCGATTTCGATCAGGATTTCATCGGCCGCAACGGCCTCACCAACCTTCTTCTTCCACTGCAGCAGGGTGGCCTCGGCCACGGATTCGGACAGCTGCGGAACCTTGACTTCTACGATTGCCATGGATGTTCTACCTTGATTCGTTCATCGGCGCGCCCCGCCAGGCCATCGCCCGAAGGGCGTGGTCGGGGGCGTGAAGTGCCATTGGATTTACTTGGTGAGGATGAAGCCCTTGAGCTTGGCAAAAGCAGCCTCGACCAGGTTCTTCTGCTGTTCCTGGTGCAGGTGTGCATAGCCCACAGCGGGTGACGCGGATGCGGCCCGGCCGGCATACCCCAGCTTCTGGCCATCCAGCATGTTCTCGTGGATGTAGTGCTGGACGAAGAACCA
>JALOSN010000079.1 GCA_025458415.1 Hydrogenophaga sp. | reverse complement strand
CGCCGCCGGTGCCGCGTCGGCCATGAGTGGCTTCCTGATGATGGTGGCCGCTTTCATCATGGGCGGCTGGCTCGGCCGCAGCCTCGCGGGCATTGCCGAAGGCGCGGGTTCGGTGCTGCCATTGACAAACGGCATCTGGTTCTGGAGTGTGCTCATCAGTGCCACGGCCTGGACCCTGGTGCAGCGCTTCGGCGAACCCCGCGTCCCGCCGCAGCGCGTGGCGTCGCCCGAAGGCACAGGCCGCTGACACCATGACGGACCCCGGACTGCTGCCCTGCCTGGTGCTCACAGGCCCGACGGCCAGCGGCAAGAGCGCAGCGGCGCTCGCCATCGCCGGGCGCTGGCCGGTGGAGATTGTCAGCATGGACTCGGCCCTGGTCTACCGCGGCATGGACATCGGCACCGCCAAGCCGACGCCCGAGGAGCGGCGCGCGGTGGCCCACCACCTGATCGACGTGGTCGATCCGCTGCAGGCCTACAGCGCTGCCCAGTTCGCACAGGACGGCCTTGCCCTCGTGCAGGACATCCGTGCCCGTGGCCGTGTGCCGCTGCTGGTGGGCGGCACCTTGCTCTACCTGCGTGCCCTGCTGCAGGGCCTGGACGACATGCCGCCGGCCGATGCCGGCGTGCGCCAGCGGCTGGAACACGAAGCCGGGCGGCTCGGCTGGCCGGCGCTGCACCAGCGTCTGGCCGAGGTGGACCCGGTCACGGCAGCCCGTCTGCCACCGGGCGACAGCCAGCGCATCCAGCGCGCGCTGGAGGTGTTCGAGATCAGCGGTCGTCCGCTGTCGTCTTTTCATGGTGCCAGGCCGGCCGCCCGTGCCCGGCTGCCCGACGGCGCCCTGGTGAGCCTGGAGCCGACGCAGCGTGCCTGGTTGCACGAGCGCATCGCCCGGCGCTTCGACGCCATGCTTGAACAGGGCTTTCTCGACGAGGTGCGCGCGCTGCGGGCACGCGGCGACCTGAACGGCGAGCTGCCATCGATGCGCTGCGTCGGCTACCGGCAGGCCTGGCAGACCCTGGACGCTGCGACACGCCAGCTGGCCAAACGCCAGCTCACCTGGCTGCGCGGCATGCCCGAGCGCCGGCTGGTGGCCTGCGACCGGCCGCAGGCCGTGGCATCGGTCATCGACCACTGCGCCTCCCTCATGGAGCAACTGACGTGACCGCCCCCCCCCACCCGCCCGCAGTCGCGCCAGCCCTCGTTGTGCGTGATCTGACCAAACGCTATGGCCATACCCCGGTGTTCCAGGGTGTGCACATGGAAGTCGCGGCCGGGGAATTCGTGGCCATCGTCGGCGAATCCGGCGTCGGCAAATCCAGCCTGCTCAACTGCCTGGCCGGACTGGACCACTGGAGCGAGGGGCAGATCAAGCACCGGGGCCTGGACCTGTCGACGCTGGATGAAGCGCAGTTGGCCCTGTGGCGCCGCGAACACCTGGGCTTCGTGTTCCAGGCGTTCCATGTGCTGCCGCACCTGGACGTGGCCCAGAACATCGGTTTGCCCCTGTTGCTGCTCAAGCGGCCCGACCCCGGGCGGGTACAGCAGATGCTGGATGCCGTCGGTCTGCAGGGCCTGGGACGGCGTCTGCCCGCCGAGCTCTCGGGCGGGCAGCTGCAAAGGGTGGCCATCGCGCGCGCGCTGGTCCACCGTCCCGGCCTGCTGCTGGCCGACGAACCCACCGGCAACCTGGACCCCACCACCGCCGGGCAGATCATGGACCTGCTGCAGACACAGGCCCGGGAAACGGGTGCCGCTGTGGTGCTGGTGACCCACTCCATGGCCGCGGCCGACCGGGCCGACCGCGTGCTGAACCTGACAGCCGACGGCTGCCGCTGATTCCCCCCATCCGGCCCCCGCGACCGGGAACTTTCCCGCGGGCCTGACGCGCCCTGTCCAAGGCGGTTTTTCGCTTTGGATGCAAACCATTGCTTTGCTTTCTTATTCTGTCGATCGGAGTAATTATTAGGTGTTGTTTTTATGGGGTTACAAGCCAGTTTCCAGGGTTTTTCCCATCATGCATACGATTGCACGTGTGATCGAATTCGATCGCTCCCTCGCCGCGACCGGGTTCCGACACATGAAACAGGGTCAAGGCCGGCAAGAGTGCCCTGAAACGAAAACCCATCTGTACCGGAGACCCCACATGCAACACTCCCTGAAAATGGCCGCCGCCGCGGCTGCCTGCGCAGCCGCTTTTGCCGCCCACGCCGACGTCGCCTTCGACGCCAACCTCGAACTGGACACCACCTACACCAACAAGGTCGATGCCCCTGCACGCAACGCCCGTGAAAGCGACCTGAGCCTGGGCGGACGGGTTGAGGTCAACGCCGGCGCCAAAGCCACCAATGGCGATGCCTTCGTCGCCGGTCGCGCCAGCCTGCTGATCAAGAAGGACGGCGACACCGGTGTCGATGACCTGTGGGTGCAGTTCGGCAACAAGGCCATGGACATCAAGCTGGGCCGTTTCGAGGCCATGGACCTGTTCCCGCTGGGCAAGGACGTGGTGGTCGAGGAAGCGGGTTACAGCGCCTACAAGGCCAATGCCCTGCGTGGTCGTTTCGGCCGCGACACCGTGCACGGTGCGCTCGGCATCAATGCGGGTTCGGCGGTGCGCGTCGAACTGGGCCTGGTCTACAGCAAAGACGCGGGTACTGTCCGTGGCGCCCGTCCGGCCCTGACCTACACCGCCGGTCCGCTGTCGCTGCGCGCCGGCCTGGAGTCGGTCAAGCAGGTGGATGGCGGTGACACCGAGACCGGTGTCGGCTTCTCGGTGGGCTACGCACTGAACAGCGACAGCAGGATCAATCTCAACCTGGCCAAGAAAGAAGACGACAAGACGGTCGGCGTGAACGCCGTGTTCGGCCCTGCCGGCGTGGGCCTGATTTATGGCAAGGGGGCCACTGCTGCCGACAAGGTGACCACGGTGTATGCGGCTTACTCGCTGCCCCTGTTCGGCGTCAAGGGCGCGTTCATCACGCCAGCCCTGAGCTACTCCAAGGGCGGCACCGGCACCGACGCCCAGCTGGCTGCCCGGGTCCGCATCAACTACGCATTCTGACGGCCACTCACCGTCCAAGGAACCGGGTCCGTGGGCCCGGCCCCGGCTACGCCTGCCACGGCGCAGCCAGGCAATCGGTTGACCCGGGGTCGCAAGGCCCCGGGTCTTTTTTATCTGGTTTCCACGGGAAAGGTCGGATGCGCCCGACCTGTCGACCGGGGTGGTGAAATAATCCAGCGATGCCCAGAAAACCTGCCGTGCCGGCGAAGCTGGCAGAAGCATCCTCCAGCCCAGCGGCCACCGTTTCACCCAAGGGCCGCCAACGGCTTCAGATGGCCGACATTGCCCGACTGGCCGGTGTCTCGGCCTCGACGGTCTCACGCGCGCTCAGTGGCAGCCCGCTCATCCCGGAGGCCACCAGCCAGCGCATCCGCGACCTGGCACGGCAACTGAACTACAAGGTCAACGTCGGAGCGGCCAACCTGCGCCGACGCGATGTGAACACGGTCGGCGTGATGGTGCTGGGCGACCCCATGAAGGCCATGTCCGATCCCTTCCTGCTGAGCATCCTGGGTGCGGTGGCCGATGCGCTGGATTCGAAGGGCATGAACCTGCTGCTCTCCCGCATCAAGACCGATGACCCGGAGCACCTCTCGACCCTGGTCGACAGCGGGCAGGTCGGCGGGCTGATCGTGATCGGACAGCTCACCTGGCATGACCGTCTCAACCACCTGGCCGCGACCGGCCTGCCGCTGGTCGTGTGGGGCGCCTGCCTGCCCGACGCCATCTACCCGGTGGTCGGTGGTGACAACCTGCAAGGTGGCTATGAGGCCACGAACCATCTGATCCGGCAGGGCTGTCGCCGCATCGCTTTCTTTGGTGACACCCAGCACCCCGAGGTACGCCTGCGGCATCAAGGCTATGCCCGGGCCTTGGCCGAGGCCGGACTGGAACTCGACCCGCGGCTGCACCAGGCCTTTCTGTTTGGCGACACCCGCATCCGCGAGGTGATCGACAAATGGCTTGACCAGGGGGAAAGCTTCGACGCCGTGTTCGCCGCCAGCGACGTGACCGCCATCTCGATCATCGGCGCGCTCGGCGAGCGCGGCGTCGCCGTGCCGTCGCAGGTCAAGGTGGTCGGCTATGACGACATCGCCATTTCTGCCCACCTGCACCCCTCCCTGAGCTCGGTCCGGCAGCCGACACAGACGGCCGGAGCCGCACTGGTGGAGTTGCTGCTGGAGCGCATGGCCGGTCAGCCCAGCCGCGCCAACATGCTGCCCACCGAACTGATTCGGCGCGAGAGCAGCGCCTGACCCCTCGAAGCCCCGTCCGAACCGGGTAACCGGCTTGTTACCGTGGCCTAGGGCAAACCCCATGATGCAATCGATTGCATCAATGCTGTAATTCGGGGGCGGTCACGGGAAATGACCGATTCCGAGCCGCCGATGCACGGCGAGCGACACACGAGGTTTTCAGTCATGACTCAGTCCGGCTTGCGCCTGCGGGACATCAAAAAAAGCTACGGCCGCCTGGATGTGATCCACGGCGTCGACCTGGACATTCAGCCAGGGGAGTTTGCGGCGTTCGTCGGGCCTTCGGGCTGCGGCAAGACCACGCTGCTGCGCATGATCGCCGGACTGGAGGACATCTCCAGCGGTCAGCTGTTGATTGGCGAGCAGGCGGTCAATGACCTGCCGCCGAGCGAACGCGGGGTGGCCATGGTGTTCCAGAGTTACGCGCTCTACCCGCACAAGACGGTCTACGACAACATGGCTTTCGGCCTGAAGATCGCCAAGGTGCCCAAGGGAGAGATTGACCGTCGGGTGCGCGAAACCGCTGCCATCCTGCAGCTGACCGACTACCTTCAGCGCCTGCCCAAAGCGCTTTCCGGCGGGCAGCGCCAGCGCGTGGCCATCGGCCGGGCCATCGTGCGCAACCCCAAGGTGTTTCTGTTCGATGAACCGCTGTCCAACCTCGATGCCGCACTGCGCACCAAGATGCGCGTCGAGCTGGCGACCCTGCACCGCCGCCTGGGCGCGACCATGGTCTATGTGACACACGACCAGGTCGAGGCCATGACGCTGGCCGACAAGATCGTGGTGCTCAACAAGGGCCGCATCGAGCAGGTGGGCCAGCCGCTGGAGCTCTACCACCGCCCGGCCACGCGCTTTGTGGCCGGCTTCATCGGCTCGCCACAGATGAACTTCATCGAGGGCGACTACGCGAAGGAGCATGGCGCGCACTGCGTGGGCGTGCGTCCGGAACACCTGCATCTGGACGCCGATGGACCGATCCAAGGCACGCTGCGCCATGCCGAGCTGCTGGGCAATGAGACCTTTGCCTACATCGACGCCGGCGCCCTGGGAGAGCTGACCGCCCGCGTCGACGGCTCGGTCACGGTGGACCCCGGGCAGACGCTGCGCCTGGGCCATCGGAGCGAACACCTGTACCGCTTCGACGCCACCGGCCTGCGGATCTGACACCCCCGCTTTTTCACCCGCTTTGCGGATGGGCCGCGAAGCACCCTTCAGGAGACAAGCAGAATGTTCAAGATCACGATGATCACCGCCGCCATGCTGGCGACCGGCACCCTGGGCACCACCGCCCACGCGACCGGGTACAAGGGGCCCGATCTCAAGGGAGAAACCCTCACCATCACCTGCCCCTGGACCGGCGCCGAAGAAGGCTTCTTCAGGAAAGTGCTCGCCAACTTCGAGAAGGCGACCGGCGCAACGGTGAAGCATTCGTGCTCGCAAAGCTCGGAGCAGCAGATCGTGATCGACATCAAGGCTGGCTCGCCGTCCCACATCTCGGTGTTCCCGCAGCCGGGCCTGGCCGCCAACATGGCCGCCATCGGCGGCCTGGTGCCGCTGGGCGACAAGGCGCGCGACTGGGTCAGGAACAACTACGCTGCCGGCAGCTCCTGGGCCGATCTGGGCACCTACAAGGGCAAGGACGGCAAGGACAACTTCTACGGCCTGTTCTTCAACGTCAATGTCAAGAGCCTGGTCTGGTACATCCCCGAGAACTTCAAGGAGAAGGGCTACAAGGTGCCCAAGACCATGGAGGAACTGCAGGACCTGACCAAGAAGATCGCCGCCGACGGTGGCAAACCCTGGTGTATCGGCCTGGGGTCGGACGCCGCCACCGGCTGGCCCGCCACCGACTGGGTCGAGGACATGATGCTGCGCACCCAGAGCCCGCAGGTCTACGACGACTGGACCACCAACAGGATCAAGTTCAACGACAAGCGCGTCGTCGAGGCGATCGAGGCCTACGGCTGGTTCGCCCGCAACGACGCCTACGTCGACGGCGGGGCCAGGGCCGTGGCCACGGTGAGCTTCAAGGACAGCCCCAAGGGCCTGTTCGGCACGCCACCCAAGTGCTACATGCACCGACAGGCCTCGTTCATCCCGGCCTTCTTCCCCGAGGGCAAGGCCGCCGACGCCGATTTCTTCTACTTCCCGGCCTACGCCGGCAAAAAGCTGGGCAACCCGGTGCTCGGTGGCGGCACGATCATGACCATCACCAAGGACAGCAAAGCCGCCAAAGCCTTCATGGAATACCTGCAGCATCCGCAGGCCCATGAGATCTGGATGGCCGAGGGCGGCTTCCTGACCCCTCACAAGGGCGCGGACCTGGCGAAATACAAGACCCAGGCGCAGCGCAAGCAGGGCGAGATCCTGCTGAACGCGACCACCTTCCGTTTTGACGGTTCCGACCTGATGCCTGGCGCGGTCGGTGCCGGCAGCTTCTGGAAGGGCATGGTCGACTACTCGGGCGGCAAGTCCGCCCAGGCGGTCGCCGACGACATCCAGAAGTCCTGGGAAGCCCTGAAGTGACCCCCCTGCGCCGCTTCGC
>JALOSN010000078.1 GCA_025458415.1 Hydrogenophaga sp. | reverse complement strand
CGTGCCGTCCAGCGCCGCCAGCGGCACGCCGGTGGTGGCGTCGAAGAGCAGGTAACTGCCATGCAGTCCGGGCAGGCCGCGTGCGGCGTTGCCTGGAGCGATATTGATGATCTTGACGCCGTAGTGCTGGCCGGGTTGCCAGGCCGGCATGAGCAGAGAGGTCAGGCGCGGCCCACCGGGCGCGCCGATCTCATGCACGTGGCGCGCAGGCACCTCGCAGGTGCTGCTGCGGAAGCGCTCGCGCAGGGCGGCGATCAGGGGCTCGAAGGGCAGGGCGTCGCAGGTTTGTCGGGCATCTAGGGCAAGCATGTCGCGATTGTCGTGCAAGGCAGGGTGCTTTCTCCCTGCTGAGGCGTCAACAGCCTGCTGTCAGTTTCACCCCTTATGCTCCAGTAGGGTATTTTGTTGTCGTTGTGGAAGATCCGGACCAGATGACGCGCCTGCGAGGACTCATGCTGCTGGTGGTGGTGCTCACCGGCATGGCCGTGGCCGGCCTCTGGTGGCAGGCCGACCGGGCTGGCGAGCAAGTGCGCGAACAGGCCCTGGAAGATGCCCGGCAACGCAGCCTGCAGCTGGCCGACGCCATGGCGGGTCAGATCGACGGCCTGCTGAGCTCGCTGGACACCGCGTTGCTGCGGATGCGGCGCGACTGGCTGATGGACCGCGGAACCGAAGCCTTCGCCGGGCAGGTGCGCGAAACCCTGGACACCCTGCCCGAGGGATTTGTCGACTACATCTCGGTCGTCGATGCCACCGGCCATGTCGTCTACAACAGCCTGGGCGCCGAGTCCGGCGTGTACGTGGGTGACCGCCCGCACTTCCAGGCCCAGCGCGCCGCCGGTGACCGGCTGCTGGTGGGCACGCCGGTGCAATCGCGGCTGTCCGGTCGCTGGGTGTTCGTTGTCAGCCGTCCGGTGCTGCGTGATGGCGTCTTCGATGGCACGGTGCACCTGCTGGTTTCCACCAACTATGTGGCGCAGCGGCTGGCCGCGCTGGCGCTGGCGCCGGGTGACATGGTGGCGCTGGTACACCCGGATGGCCACCTGCTGGCGCGCAGCACCGACAACGCCAGCGCCATGTCCCTGCGGGTTCCCGTTGACCGACCCTTCCTGTCGGATACCCGGAGCCTTGCGGGCAACTTCCAGTTCGACAGCACCGTCGACGGGCAATGGCGCATCGGCGGCTGGCGCCGGCTGCCCGACAGCGGTCTGGTCGTTGTGCTGGGTCTTTCGCTGGAGGGCATCCTCGCGTCCGTCCTGCCGGCCCTGCAGCGCGACCGGGACATCAAGCTGGTGGTCAGTGCCCTGCTGGTGGCCAGCGGTGGTCTGGTGGTGTTCCTGCTGGGCAGGGTCGCGCGCAGTCAGTCCGAGTTGCGCCTGCTGACCGCCGGTCTGGAGCAGCGCGTGGCCGAGCGCACGCGCGAACTGGCCATGCTCAACGCTGAGCTGGAGTCTTTCGCCTACAGCGTGGCCCACGACCTCAGAACGCCGCTGCGCAGCATCCATGGGTTCGCCACGGTGCTGGAGGAGGAGCAGGCCGGTACCCTGGGCGAGACGGGCCATCAGCACCTCAAGCGCATCCAGTCGGCTGCTGGGCGGATGGGGCGCCTGATCACCGACCTGCTGTCGATGACCCAGCTGAGTCGGGCCACGCTGAAAGTTGCGCCTGTGGACATCAGCGCCATGGCGCGCGACATCGCCGCCGACCTTCAGCGCCTGGCGCCCCACAGGCGTGTCGTCTGGCAGATCGGGTCGGACCTGCGCGCCGAGGCCGATCCGGTGCTGGTGCGGGCGGTGCTGCAGAACCTGCTGGGCAATGCCTGGAAGTACACCGTGCAGACCGAGGAAGCACGGATCTCGCTGGAATGCGAATCGACCCGCGACGGCATGCAGACCTTTTGCGTTCGTGACAACGGGACCGGCTTCGACATGGCCTACGTGCTGCAGCTGTTCCAGCCATTCAGGCGCCTGCATTCGAACGAGGCATTTGAAGGATCAGGGGTCGGTCTGGCCACGGTCAAGCGCATTGTCGAACGACACGGAGGCAGTGTCAGCGGCGAGGGCAAGGTCGGGCAGGGCGCGGTGTTCCGCTTCAGCCTGCCCCAGGCCGCCACACGTTGAGCGTGCCGAACGGCAGGCCCGACTGGGTCACACCCCGAATGCCCGGACCAGGTCCAGCGTGCTGCGCTGGCCGATGTGGTGCCGGTTCGTGTGCAACCAGCGGTCTGCCGCTTCGATACCCCGGTCGAACAGCATGGACAGGAAGGGCCACTGGGTCTGCGTCTTGGTGCCAGCGCCCAGCGCCGCCAGGGCTTCGCCGCCCTCGACGCGGTGCACCTTGAGGGCCTGGACGCGCGCGAACAGCGGGTTGCGGTAGTGGTGGCCGGGCCGACCCTCGTCGACGATCAGCTGCTGCAACAGGGCGATCGAGCGCATTTCCTTGAGCAGGCTGGCATTGAAGGTGACTTCGTTGATCCGCTCCAGGATGGCGTCGGCCCGCGTGGGCAGCTCCTCGCGCAGGCTGGGGTTGATCTGCACCAGCAGCAGATCGTCGGCCGCGCTTTCCCTGATCAGGGGCAGCAGGGTCGGGTTGCCGGCATAGCCGCCGTCCCAGTAGGCCTCGCCGTCGATCTCCACCGCCTGGAACAACAGGGGCAGGCAGGCCGATGCCAGCACCACGTCGACGCTCAGCTCGTGCTGGCGGAAGGTGCGAAGCGCGCCGGTTCGCACCTGGGTGGCGGCGATGAACAGCTGCGTCTTGTGGCAGCCGCAGACGCGATCGAAATCGATGGTCTCCGTGAGCACATCGCGCAACGGGTTGAGGTTCAGCGGGTTGAGTTGGTACGGTGACAGCTGGGTGCCCAGCAGACTGGCGGCCTGGCGCCACGGCGCGGTCCAGGCGGCCAGCCATGGGTTGTCCGGCCCCCACAGGCCGGCCAGCGGACCCATCTCCAGCGCATGGAACGGCGACGTCTGCGCCACCCGCCGCCAGACGCGACCCAGGCTTTCGCGTGCCCCCTCCCGGCCGCCGTCCATCAGGCCGGCGGCCAGGGCCACGGCGTTCATGGCACCCGCGCTGGTGCCGCTGACACCGGCGATCTCCAGCGTTTCGTCCTGCAGCAGGCGGTCCAGCACCCCCCAGGTGAAGGCGCCGTGCGAGCCACCGCCCTGCAGGGCGAGATCGATCAGCTGGGGTGACCGTTTCCGACGGCGGGCAGGGCGGGGCGAAGGGTGTGTGGTCATGGTGTCATTGTGCACAGCAACATGGCCACATGGATCACCCCGTGTCGGGCCGGGTTCCCCGGTGCGGATTCCGCTGCAGCGACAATCACGGGCTGCCCGAATGCCATCCCTGCCCGACATGCCAGAGCCCCAGGCCGAGACCGAAGACCCCACGGACGCTCCCAGCGGCCCGCTGGCCCGCGAGGCGCTGGCCCTGGGCGCGTTCGACCACGCGGTCGAACGCCTGCCGGGTTTTCGGGCCCGCGCCGGCCAGCGCGACATGGCCGCCCACATCGCCCAGACGCTGTGCACCGTTGACTGGCCACCTCGGCCGGAGAAGGGCGAGCCCGTACCCACCCCCCAGTCCGGTGAGCCGTGGGCAAGTCGGCGGCCTACGCGGCCACCGTCATTCCACTGGCCCTGGCCCAGGGCAAGCGGGTCATGATCTCCACCGCCACCGTGGCCCTGCAGGAGCAGCTCATGGCCAAGGACCTGCCGGCGCTGGCCGCGGTGCTGCCGCAGGGATTTGCCTTTGCGCTGGCCAAGGGACGCGGGCGCTATGTCTGCCGCCTCAAGCTCGACCAACTGACCGGGGGCGATACCACCACGGCCGAACTGTTCGCAGAGGTGTCGGGTGCTGAACCTGCCAGGGGCGATGCGCTGGAGCGAGCCTGGGCCGAGCGGTCGCGTGTCTACGGCCAATGGGGACAGATGCTGGACCAGGGTGACTGGGACGGTGACAGGGACCGCCTGGGCGAACCGCCTGAACCCGGGTTGTGGGGGACGGTGGCGGCCGAGCGCCACACCTGCACCGCGCGCCATTGCCCGAGCTACCAGGGCTGCAGCTATTTCCAGGCGCGCGCCCGCCTGGCCCAGGCCCAGGTGATTGTGGTCAACCACGACCTGTTGCTGTCCACGCTGGGCCTTCATGCGCTGCCCGATCCGTCCGACTGCTACCTGGTGTTCGACGAGGCGCACCACCTGGGCAGTGTCGCCCAGGGCCAGTTCACCGAGAGCATGGACCTGATGCAAGGCGCCTGGCTGGACAAGCTGCCGCGCGCGGTGAGCGACGTGGCCGGTGCCATCGCCCACGTGCCGGGGGTGGATGTGCCCACACTGGCCAGCGAGCTCAAGGCGGCCCAGGCCGATCTGGCACGCCGGGCCATGGCCCGACTGGCCGAGTCGCCCGAGTGGTTGGCCCTGTCCGGTCGACAGGGCGGCATGCGCCCGCGCAACGGTCGCGATGGCACCAGCGGCTTCGATTTCAACGTGCCCAAGGCGACCGAGCGCTTCGAAGGCGGGAACTTGCCGGACAACTGGCTGGACACCGTGGGCCAGATCGCCAGCCGGGCCGGTGCCCTGCTCAAGCTGCTGGAAGACCTGGCCACCGACCTGAAGGCCAGGGCGCGTGACAACCCCGGCGAGGCGGTGCGATGTGCCCAGCTCTACAGCCGCATCGGCGCGCTTGCCCCCCGGCTGCAGCACATGAGTGCCACCGCCGAGCTCTGGCTGCAGGCACCGGCGGCCGGCCAGGCGCCGCTGGCCAAGTGGCTGGAAGCCGGTATCCAGAACGGCATGGTGACGCTCAGCGCCCACGCCTGCCCGCTCAACCCGGGCAGCCTGCTGCGCAGCCAACTCTGGAGCCGCGTGCGGGCGGCGGTGGCCACCTCGGCTTCGCTGGTCACCTGTGGTGGCTTCGATCATTTCCTGCATGAGAGTGGCCTGGCCTTTGACGAGGCGGTGCGTGTGCGCGAGGTGCAAAGCCCGTTCGACCACGCCAGGCAAGGAAGGCTGGTCGTGGTGCAGACGCAGCACGACCCGAAGGACGTGGAAGCCTACAGCCGAGAGATGCTGGACCTGCTGATGGACGACCTGGCCCAGGTGCGGCGCGGGGCGCTGGTGCTGTTCACCTCGAAAGCGCTGATGCAGCGCGCGCAGGACCTGCTGGAGCGGGGCCAGCACAGCCGGTTGCGCGAACAGGTGCTGGTCCAGGGCGAGGCTTCGCGCGCCCAGCTCCTGCGGCGCCACGCCGACCGTGTCGAAGCGGGGGAAGCCTCCATCCTGTTCGGGCTGCAGTCCTTCGGCGAGGGTCTGGACCTGCCCGGTCAGCTTTGCGAATGGGTGTTCATCACCAAGCTGCCTTTTGCCTCGCCCAGTGATCCGGTGGGTCAGGCGCGGGCCGACTGGCTCAAGGCCCAGGGCCGCGACCCGTTCAGCGAGCTGGTGGTGCCGGCCACCGGTGCGCGCCTGCTGCAGTGGACCGGTCGCGCGCTGCGCAGCGAGACCGACGAAGCCGTGGTCGTCTGCTACGACGCCCGACTGCTGCGCCAGTCGTATGGCCGGCGCATGCTCAAGGGATTGCCACCCTACCGGCTGCAGCGGCGCGAAGCCGGCGGTATGCTGGTCGACGTCCACTCCTGAACAACCCTGACCACCTTGCCCATATGATCTACGCGACCCTCAAGCTGCTGCACGTTCTGGCCATCATTGTCTGGATCGGCGGCATGGTGTTTGCCCATTTCTTCCTCCGCCCGGCGGCGATGCAGCTGGCGCCACCCCAGCGCGTGCCGCTGATGCACGACGCACTGGCCCGCTTCTTCTCGGCGGTGCTGGTGTCCATCGTCGTCGTGCTGGCCTCCGGCCTGTGGATGATGGGCCGGGTGGCCAAGGAAACCGTGCAGGCCGGCCTGGCCTTCAACATGCCCCTGGACTGGACCATCATGGCCGTGCTGGGCATTGCCATGATGGCCATCTTCGGTCACATCCGCTTCGCCCTGTTCAAGCGACTCTCGCGTGCGGTTGCTGCGCAGGATTGGCCTGCCGGTGGTGCCGCGCTGGCCTCGATCCGCACCTGGGTCGGCATCAACCTGGTGCTGGGGGTGGTCATCGTCGTCATCACGCTTCTGATGGCGTGACAGCTCATGGTCAGTTCGGCGGCGCCGCCAGGGCGGCCCCCAGGGGCAGCAGGTCGGCGCCCCGCGCGCGTTGCCACAGCCAGGCCAGCGCCGCTTCGGTGTCAGGACGGCTGGAGCGTTGCGTGGCCGCGACTGAGCCGACGGCCTCGACAGGTCCGACATCGAAATTGAACACGAAGTCCGGGTCCTGTCCCATGCGCAGGTCGGTCACCTGCAAGCGGCCGTCAGGGGTCTCGCGCAGCCGGTAGAAGCCATGGCTGAAGGCGGCGATGCGGGCCACCGGTTCGGCCTGGCCATGACGGGCGATCAGCCCGGGACCCCGGTCATGTGACGTCCAGCGCACGGCCGGACGGGGGTCGAGCAGGCTGTAGTAACCCTCGTGGTAGTGCGTCGGCGTGATGGCCACCAGGCGCCAGAGCACGGTGTTGAAGGGCGCCGGCGTCACCAGCAGGCGTTCTGCCTGCACGCCTTGCTCGCGCAGCGACTCCCTGGCCACCTGGGTGGCCACCTGCTGGGCCGCCACACTCCACCCCAGGTAGGCGGTGGAGATCAGCAGCCCCCAGTGGTTCCAGCGCAGTCCGTGGCCGTTTCTCCTGAGTGCCAGCGCCGCGATCACGCCCACCAGCAGCGGCAACGTGTAGGCCGGGTCGATGATGAACAGGCTGCCGACCCCGAAGGGGTGGTCGGTCAAGGGTTGCAGCAGCTGGGTGCCGTAGACCGTCATGGCATCGAGCAGCGGGTGCGTGAACAGCACCAGCCACAGCGCAAGCCACCAGCGAAGAAAGAGCCCCCGCTCTCCGCCGCCGTGCAATCGCGACACGACCCAGGCGAGCAAGGGCGAGAACAGGGTCAGGAAGAGGAGCGAATGGCTTTCGGCGCGGTGCCGAACCATGTTCAGGATGGCGTCACCGTGGTCGATGAAGGCGTCCAGGTCCGGCAGGGTGCCCGCAACACCACCCCAAAGGGCGGCCTTCCAGGCGGCCGTGCGCCGGCCCATCACGGCCACGGCCACAGCCGAGCCCAGGGCGATCTGTGTCAGCGAATCCATGTCCCGAGCTTAGCGGCTCGCGCGCTGCCATGCCGGGGGTCGGGCATCTGTGCCGTATGGCAGCGGGCGCTGATGGTCAGGCCTGTACCACGATGGGAAAGTTCGCCCGCAGGCCGTTATCGCCTGGTGCGAACGGCACCGTGATGGCCGCTCGGTCGGCGTCGTTCAGGCGCCGCCACAGGAAGTCGCGCTCGTTGCCCGGGTCGCCCTGCACGTACAGCTGGGTGGTCAGCAGCTCGTGGCGGTCCAGGCGAACCTTGAAGTGGATGTGCGGTGTGCGCCCGCTGTAGCGAGCCGGGCGCATGGTCCGGAAACGGTAGCTCCCGTCTCGCCCGACGGCAACCCGGCCGAAACCCTGGAAGGCCGGATCGGCCTGTCCCCGGTCACCGGGGTGGTGGTAGCGGCCGTTTTCGTCGCATTGCCAGATCTCGACCACCGCACCCGAGACCGGTGTACCCCGCGTGTCGGTGACCGTGCCCTCGATCCAGGCCACCTGGCCCCGGCTGTAGTTCAGCGGGCCGTTGACCAGCAAGTCATGGTCGCTGTCGGCCGGCAACTGCACAGGGTAGAAGGGCCCCTCGGTCTGACTCGGTGTGGGGCGCAGCGATGTGGCGGCCTTGACCGGGCTGATCCAGGCCGGCATCGCCAGCGCGGCCGCGATACCGGGGGTGCCGGCCAGCAGGCGGCGGCGGGACATCAGGGGTTGCAGCGTGGGTGCGGGCATGGTGGGCTTTCCTGAGGGACATCACAGGTCCAGTGCGACGAAGCGGGTTTCGCGGTCCTGTGGATCGGCGGGGTTCGGGCCTTCTTGGAACCCGAGCGCGCGTGCAAGTTCCAGCATGCCGGTGTTCACCCGCAGCACGGTACCCACCAGCCGGCGCGTGCCGCGCTGCCGCAGGTGGGCAATCATCTTGCTCATCAGCCGGTGACCCAGGCCGCTGCCCTTGAGGTCCGAGCGCACGATCACCCCGAACTCCGCGGTGTCGTTGTCGGGGTCGACCAGGGCTCGCACCGCGCCCAGGGTTTCCTCGCCGCCATCACCGGTCGGCCGGGTGGCGATGAAGGCCATCTCGCGCGCATAGTCGATCTGTGTCAGCCGTGCCAGTTCGCTGTGCTCGATGCTGCGCCGGCTGTAGAAAACGCGCAGGCGGATGTCTTCCGGGTCCAGCCGCTCCAGGAAAGCCCGGTGCTGCGGCTCGTCTTCCGGCCGGATCGGTCGCAGGGTCAGCGCCTGGTCCTTCCAGACCCAGCTTTCGATCAGGTGTTCCGGATAGGGCTGGATGGCAAAGTGCGCGGCGCCGGCGGGCCGGCTGGCCGACACCCGCACCCGGGCGTCGAGCGCCACCGCACCTTCGTGGTTGGTCAGCAACGGGTTGATGTCGAGCTCGGCGATCTCCGGCACCTGGGCCAGCAGGCGCGAGATCGCCACCAGGGTGTCGGCCACGGCGTCGATGTCCGCCGCCGGCTCGTCCCGGTAGCCGCGCAGCAGACGCGCGATGCGGGTGCGTGCGATCTGCGCCAGCGCCAGCGGCCGGTTCAGCGGCGGCAGCGACAGCGCGCGATCGGCCAGCACCTCGACCGCCGTGCCCCCGGCGCCGAACAGGACGACCGGGCCGAACACCGGGTCGACGCTGGCCCCCACGATCAGCTCGTGCGCGTGCTTCTTGCGCACCATGGGCTGCACCGTGAAGCCCTGCACCTGCGCATCGGGGCGCAGCTGGCGCACCCGTTCCAGCATGCCCAGGCAGGTCTGCTGCAGCTCGGCACGGCTGCCGATATTCAGGCGCACACCGCCCACGTCCGACTTGTGCGAGATGTCTTCGGACAGGATCTTCACCACCACCGGGTAGCCCAGCGACTCGGCCGCTGCTTCGGCTTCCGTCACGTCGCGGCCGGCGGTCACGGTGGGCACCACGGGCAGGCCGGCGGCGTCCAGCAGGTCCTTGGCTTCGGGTTCGGTCAGCAGCTCGCGCCCCTGCGACAACGCGTGCTCGACGATGCGCCGGATGCGCGGCAGGTCTGCCTCGGGGGCTCCTCCATGGGCGGGCGGGGTCTGCAGCAGCTCCTCCTGGTGCAGGCGGTAGGTCCGCAGGAAACCGAAGGCGCGCACCGCCTGTTCGGGTGTGTCGAAGTCGGGTACGCCGGCGTTGCGGAAGTGCTGGCGCGCCTCGGCCACCGCCGTGTCGCCCAGCCAGCAACCCAGCACACGGCGTGGTGCCTGCGTGACCCGGGGCAGCAGGGCCTGCGCGATCTCGGCGCTG
>JALOSN010000077.1 GCA_025458415.1 Hydrogenophaga sp. | reverse complement strand
GCCCTGAGCATGACCCAGGCCGATGCCTTCAGCGAGGACCAGTACGCGGCCATGGACCCGACCCAGCAGGCGGCCCTGCTGACCTCGCCTCTGGTGCTGGACCTGGATGGCAATGGCATACAGACCCTGCACGTCAGCCAGGGCGTGATGTTCGACATCAACGGGACCGGCCAGGCGGTGCAGACCGGCTGGGTGGCACCCACCGATGGTCTGCTGGCCATGGACCGCAACGGCGACGGGCTCATCAACGATGGCTCGGAACTGTTCGGCACCGCCACGCGGCTGGCCGACGGCAGCCGGGCGCCCGACGGTTTTGCGGCCCTGGCTGAACTTGACAGCAACGGCGACGGCGTGATCGACCTGCAGGATCTGGACTATGCCCAGCTGCGGGTCTGGCAGGACGGCAATTCCGACGGTGTCAGCCAGTCGGACGAGCTGCTGACGCTGGACCAGCTGGGCATCACCGCGATCCGGCTCGATGCCAGCGCCACCTCGCAGCTCAACGAGGGCAACTGGGTCGGGCTGACGTCCAGCTTCGAGACCAGCGACGGCCAGGTGAACGAAATCGCCGACGTCTGGTTCCGGGTCGAGCAGGAGGGTTCGATCGATTCCCTGCTGGAAGAGGACGTGCTGGACGAACTGCCGCCAGAGGATGAGCCGGTTGATCCGGTCGATGCGACCACGGACGGTGTTGCCGAACAGGCCGTGGATGCCGTCGTCCCCGAGGCACCCGCAACCGAACCCGTGCCGGCTCCCGCGCCGGAACCGGTGGAGGTGGAGCTGGTGGGGCAGGGCACGACCACACCGATCGACGGCTGATCCCGTCGGTGCCGGGCGGGGGCCGGAAAAGCCCCCGCTTTGCCCGCCTGTTCCGCGGCTCGGGTCGCGGGGCGCTGCCTATCATGGACTGGCGTGCGTGGCCGCATCCGGCTGCATTCCGAGTCCATGACCATGAACATGTCCGAAGCCCTTGCGATCCGACCCCAGCCTGCCGGCGCAGGCGCGGGTCTGTCGCCGGTTCCCGATGCGATGCAGGTGATTGCCCAGGCCGACCAGGCGCTGGCCCGGGGCGATGCCGCCGCTGCCATACGCAGCTACGAAACCTGGCTGGCGGTCGCGCCATCGCCCTTGCGCCATGTGGTGCTGTTCAACCTGGGGGTGCTGCTGACCCAGCAGAACCGGCTGGCCGATGCCGAGGCGCGCTACCGCGAGGCCATCGGCATCCGGCCCGATTTCGCGCAGGCCTGGTTCAACCTGGCGTCCACCATCGAAAGGGCCGGACGCCGCGAGCACGCGGTCATCATCTGGCAGTCCATGCTGGACCAGCCGCTGGCCACGGCCACGCACCAGACCGAGATCTACCTGATGACCCTGAACGCCCTGGGGCGTGTGCTGGAGGAGATGCGCGAGTTCGAACGGGCCGAGGCCATGCTGCTGCGCAGCCTGCAGGCCGACCCGGCCCAGCCCGGTGTCATCCAGCACTGGGTTCACCTGCGGCAGAAGCAGTGCAAGTGGCCCGCCCTGATCGATGTGCACGGCATCAGCCGCGGCGAGATGCTCAAGGGAACTTCGCCGCTGGCCATGCTGTCCGCCAGCGACGACCCCGGCATGCAGCTGGCGGCCGCCGTGCGCTTTGTCAACGACAAGGTCGACCTGCGCGTGCCACGCCTGGCACCGGCCACCGGCTACCGCCACCCGCGCCTGCGCATCGGCTTCCTGTCGTCCGATTTCTGCCTGCATGCGGTGTCGCTGCTGACCGTGCAGCTGTTCGAGCTGCTCGATCGCCAGCGCTTCGAGGTGTACGGTTTCTGCTGGAGCCGCGAGGACGGCACCGCCCTGCGCCGGCGCGTACTCGGTGCGTTCGACCACTATGTCCGGATTGCCGACATGGACGACGCCACCGCCGCCCGAACCATCCGCGAGCACGAGATCGACGTGCTGGTCGACCTGCAGGGCATCACCTCGGGCGCCCGTCCGAACATCATCGCCCACCGGCCGGCGCCGGTGCAGATGACCTACCTGGGCTTCCCGGGCCCGACCGGTCATCCGGGCATCGACTACGTGGTGGCCGACCGCTTCCTCATTCCGGACACCGAGGCTCCGTACTACACCGAGAGGCCGCTGTACCTGCCGCACATCTTCCAGTGCAGCGACCGCCTGCGCCCGGTGGGCGCCCTGCCCACACGCGCCCAGTGTGGCCTGCCCGAGCAGGGCTTCGTGTTCTGCTGTTTCAACAACAACCACAAGTTCACCGGCGAGATGTTCGATGCCTGGCTTCGCATCCTCGGCGCGGTGCCGGACAGCGTGCTGTGGCTGCTGGCGGACAACCCCTGGGCACAGGCCCAGATGACCGCCCGTGCGCAATCCGGCGGCATCGACACCGCGCGCCTGATCTTTGCGCCCCGTGTCGCTCCCGACATGTACCTGGCCCGCTACACGGCCGCCGACCTGTTCCTCGATGCCTACCCCTTCAACGCCGGCACCACGGCCAACGACGCGCTGTGGATGGGCCTGCCGGTGCTGACCCGGCTGGGCCGGGCCTTTGCCTCGCGCATGGCCGGCAGCCTGCTCAATGGCCTGGGGCTGCCCGAGCTCATCACCGGCACGCTGGCCGACTACGAGGCCATGGCGATCCGGGTCGCTTCTGACCCGAGGTTGCACGCCGACCTCAAGCAGCGCCTGGCCCACGGCCGGGACCACTCGGCGGTGTTCGACATGCCGCGCTTCGTGCAGGATTTCGGTGACGCGGTCGAGCGCATCGCGGTGCGGCGCTGAGCGGAAACGGCGCCTCCAGACACGAAAGCCGGCTGTCGCCGGCTTTTTGCTTGAGCCTGTGGTGCGGACAGGGGAAAGTCAGGGCACCAGGTTGAAGCGGGCGCAGATGTCTGCGGGCGGTGTGCCTTCGAAGGCCCAGGCGGTCACTTCCAGGTCGCTGGCCACGCAATAGATGCGCGAGAAGCCGGCGGCCACCAGGGCGCGCGAGAGCGACTTCTGGGTGAAGCCCGTCTTGTGGGCGAAGAAATCCACGCCGCTGCTCTGGATCTGCTTGCCGTAGCCATACAGCACATCCAGCACCGTGATCGGTCCCAGCGACGACTGGTAGAGCACGTCCTCGACGTCCAGGCCCCGTTCGACACACTGCTTCATCACGGCGCCCACGTCGGGCACGCGGATGTGGGCGAAGCCACCGCTGCGAAGCACGTGCCGGAAGCCGGTCAGCACCTTCGCCACGTCGTGGTGGTAGTAGTGCTCCAGGTTGTGCGAACAGTAGATGGCATCGAACTGGTCGGGGTCCAGGGTGTCGAGCCGCCGGGCGTCGCACACGATGTCCGGTTGCCCGGTCGGGTCGATGTCCAGCAGCAGGTGCTCGAAGTCGGCATAGGGTGCCGGCAGGGGAATGGCCTTGCTGTTGCCACCGACGTTCAGGACTCGTTTCAAGCGATTCTCCTCGGCGCAAGGCCGCAGCGCGATGCGCGGCGACATGCCTCACTGCCTGGAAAGCATTCTAGGAACGTCCCTGCCGCCGCATGGGGCGAAATCAGCGGCCTTTCCGGTGCATCTCGGTGTTTTCGGCCGCCCTGTCGGGCGGCGCTTGCCGCTCCTGTCGGCCCGGCTCAGTAACGCAGCCGACCTTCGGCGTCGATGATGGCCAGCTCGACGTAGTTCGAGCCATTGTGCGAACCGGGCGCATAGCGCGCCGTGAAACGCCCAAAGGCGATCTCGCGCGCCGACTGCATGGTCGAGATGAAGCGCTCGGTGTTCAGGTCCCGTCCGGTGCGCTGCAGTCCCTCGACCAGCAGGCGGGCATGGACGAAACCCTCGAACTGCGAGGCCGAGGGTGCGGCTGCCGGGTCCTTGTCCCTGAGGTGCTGCAGGTACTCGACCACCACCGGGATGCTGGTGTTGCGCAGCGAAGGCATGATCTGGGCCAGCACGATGCCGCGTGCCCGGTCCTTGAGCTCGCGGTTGATCACGTCCAGGCTGGCGACCGAGAAGCCATAGAAGACCGGTCGGGCCGAGGTGGCCTGCACGGCCGCCACATAGCGGGGAAAGGTCAGGCCGGCGGTCCCCACGATCACGGCCTGGGGCGCGGCATCAACCGTGGCTGCCGCTGCAGCGGCGAAATCGGGCGCGGCCGGATCGACCTTGATCTCCACCACCGGCGGCAATCCCTGCTGGGAGACCGCCTGGCGCACCTCGCCCAGCAAGGCCTTGCCCAGCCCATCCTCCTGGTAGAAGAAGGCGATGCGGCTGACCCCGATCTGCTTGAGCTGCGAGACCATCCGCTCCGATTCGTTGGCGTAGCTGGCCCGTACATGGAAAACGTAGCGGTTGAAGCTGCTGCGCAGACCGGAGGCGCCGGTCACAGGCCCGAACAGGATGGTTTTCTGCTCGCTCAGATAAGGCAGCACGGCCGCCGTCTGTGCGGTGCCGGTGCTGTTGAACAGCATGAAGACCTTGTCCTGCTCGACCAGCCGGCGGGTGTTCTCCAGCGCACGGGCCGGGTCGAAGCCGTCGTCCAGCGAGACGAAGCTGATCTTGCGCCCATGGATGCCGCCACGTTTGTTCACCGCCTCGAACAGCAAGCGGGCGCCTTCGCCGTACTGCAGGGTCTGCGGACCCAGGGGGCCGCTCAGCACCTGCGATGCACCGAGCCGGATCTCGGTGGGCGTGATGCCCTCGTCACCGGCATGCAGCGATGTCACCCATGCCAAAGCCACCAACCCCAGCCATCGCCTCACCATAGGCCACCCCAAAGTTATACGAGGCAACCAGTTTGGTTATGAAAAAGAACGATATCAAGGGCCGACGCTGCGGGTTTTCCCGAGTCCTCCCGGCATGATCGGACGGGCGGTGTCAATGCGGGTCTCAGCGGTCCGTGGCCGACGGGCCGCGCTCGAGGTCGCGCAGCTTGAAGCGCTGGATCTTGCCGGTGGCGGTCTTGGGCAACTCGCCCAGGAACTCGATGAAGCGCGGGTATTTGTAGGGCGCCAGTTTTTCCTTCACAAAGGCCTGCAGCTGCTGCTCGGTGATGGTCTGGCCCGGGCGCAGCACCACGAAGGCCTTGGTCTTGGTCAGGCCGTCATCGTCGACCTTGCCGATCACCGCCGCTTCCAGCACGGCAGGGTGCTGAACCAGCGTGGCCTCGACCTCGAACGGGCTGACGTAGATGCCGCTGACCTTGAGCATGTCGTCGTTGCGGCCGGCATAGGTGTAATAGCCGTCGGCATCCCGGCTGTACTTGTCGCCGCTCTTGGTCCAGGCGCCCTGGAAGGTGTCGCGCGATTTGGCTCGGTTGTTCCAGTACATCAGCGCGGCGCTGGGCCCCTGTATGTAGAGGTCGCCAATCTGGTCGTGGCCGGTGATCACGCTGCCGTCCTCGTCCCGCAGTTGCACTTCGTAGCCGGGCACCGCCTGGCCGGTGGTGCCGTAGCGCACGTCGCCAGGCCGGTTGGACAGGAAGATGTGCAGCATCTCGGTGCTGCCGATGCCGTCGATGATCTCGCAGCCGAAACGGGCGGTCCAGCGTTCGCCGATGTCGCGCGGCAGCGCTTCGCCGGCCGACGAGCACAGCCGCAGCGCGACCTGTTCGCGCGTGGGCAGGTCGGGGCTGGCCAGCATGCCGCCATAGCCGGTGGGCGCGCCGTAGAACACCGTGGGCCGGTGCTCGACCAGACGCTTGAACACCGCCTGCGGCGTGGGGCGTTCGGCCATCAGGACCACGCTCGCGCCCACCGACAGCGGAAACGACAGCCCATTGCCCAGGCCGTAGGCAAAGAACAGCTTGGCGGCGGAGAACACCACATCGGCCTCGCGCAGGCCCAGCACCGCCTTGCCATACAGCTCGGCGGTCCAGTACAGGTTGGCCTGGGTGTGCAC
>JALOSN010000076.1 GCA_025458415.1 Hydrogenophaga sp. | reverse complement strand
GCATTTCCGCTTCGACGCCCACGCCGATATGCGCATGACGGCCCTGATGAGCGTGCTGCGTGAAGACCGTGACCTCAAGCGCATCTACCTCATCGGCCAAGACTACAGTTTCGGCCAGGCCGTGTTGCGCGAGGCCCGCCAGCAACTGGCAGCCCAGCGGCCCGACATCCAGATTGTTGGCGACGAGCTGCACCCCATGGCCCGCGTCAAGGACTTCCTGCCTTACGCCACCAAGATCAGGAACAGCGGCGCCCAGGCCGTACTGACGGGCAACTGGGGCAACGACCTGACCCTGCTGGTCAAGGCCGCCCGCGAGGTGGGATTCAACGGCAGCTTCTACACCTTCTATGGCAATGCCCTGGGCGCGCCCGCCGCCATGGGCGATGCCGGTATCGGCAAGGTCATCGCCGTGGCCGACTGGTTCCCCAATGTGCCTACAGCCGAATCCGAAGCTTTCTACCAGTCCTTCCGGCAGCGCTTCCCCAGCCCGGCGGATGACTACGTCCACATGCGCATGCAGCTCATGATCGAGGCGCTGGCACAGGCCATCGAGCGCGCCGGTCGCCTGGAGGCCGGCGCCATCGCCGCGGCCCTTGAGCAGGCCGACGTCACCCTGGCCGGCCAGCGCGCCCGCATGCGCGCCGCCGACCACCAGGCCCAGCAGACCCTGGCCGTGGCCGTGATGGATCGCCAGGGCGCCCCCGGCGTGAAATTCGATGTCGAAGGCTCGGGCTATGTCGAAGGCTCGGGCTACGGTTTCCGCGTCATCCGCCAGCTCAGCCCCGAGCAGGCCGAGCACCCCCACCGCTGCCAGATGACGCGCCCTTGAGGTGCCCCCTGCCGACGGCAGACCTGGCGCCCCGGCATACTCCATTCATCGCAAAAGGAGAAATGCATGCGTCAGGTGGTGTTGGGTCTGCAGGAATCGCGCATCCGCGAAGTGGCCAACGAAGGCATGGGCCGTGAAGGCGTGCTGCGCTTCTGGTTTGGCGAAAGCGATGAAGTCACCCCCGACGTGGTCCGTCAGGCGGCCATTGCCTCGCTGCAGGCCGGCGAGACCTTCTACGCCCACAACCTTGGCCTGCCCGAGCTGCGCCACGCCATCGCCGGCTACACCCACAGCCTGCACCGCCACCTCTCCACCGACGCGCTGTTCGACCGCATCGCCGTCACCTCCGGTGGCGTCAACGGCCTCATGCTGGCCTCGCAGGCCCTGGTCGACGCCGGCGACGGGGTCGTTGTCGTCACCCCCGCCTGGCCCAACCTGGCCGCCCAGCCCGCCATCATGGGCGCCCGGGTGCGCAGCTTCCCGCTGACCGTGTCGGCCGGCGCCTGGACGCTCGACCTGCCGGCCCTGCTGCAGGCCATCACCCCCGCCACCCGCCTGCTCATCGTCAACGCGCCCAGCAACCCCACCGGCTGGACGCTCAGCCGCGACGAGCAGCAAGCCATCCTCACCCACTGCCGAAGCACCGGCACCTGGATCCTGGCCGACGAGGGACGTGGCCGGGCCCGACGACCGCCTCATCGTCGCCCACAGCTTCTCCAAGAGCTTCCTCATGACCGGCTGGCGCCTGGGCTGGCTGGTGCTGCCCGCCACGCTCACGTCCGCCATCGGCAAGCTCATCGAGTTCAACACCTCATGTGCGCCGGTTTTTGTGCAGCGCGCGGCCACCGTCGCCCTGCAGCACAGCGACGACATCACCCCCGGCCTGGTGGCGCACTTGCGGGCCTGCCGCGACACCCTGGTGCCCCGTCTGCAGGCCCTGCCCGGCGTCGAACTGGCCAGCCCGCGCGGCGGCATGTACGCCTTCTTCCGCCTGCCCGGCCACCCCGACTGCCTGCAGACCGCCAAACGCCTGGTCCGCGAAGCCGGCCTGGGCCTGGCCCCCGGTAGCGCCTTCGGCGACGAAGGCGCCGGCTGGCTGCGCTGGTGCTTCGCCAGCCGCGACCTGCGGCGGCTGGAGGAGGGGGTAGGGCGGCTGGCGGGGTGGTTGCGGAAGGGGTGACGCTGGCTACGCCAGCCCCTCCGCCAGCGCCTCGAACACCACGCGTATCCGGCGCGCGGTGCGCAGTTCACGGTGGCTGACCAGCCACACCGGAAACCGCACCGGCGGCACCTCGTCCAGCACGCGCACGATGCCGGGTGTGCTGCGCGCAATCTCGTCCATCATGGCCCCAATGCCCTGGCCCTGCTGCACCAGCGCCCAGTGCGCCACCGAGTGTTCGGCGTAGCAGCTGAAGTTGGCCTCGGTCACCGGCAGACCATGCCGCTGCAGATGGCCCAGGTACTGGCCGTCACGGGCGGCGCCGACGAAGGGCAGGGTGGCGGCCTCGGCCGCGGCGCGCGGGTGGCCATGGGTCCGCACCCAGTCCTCCGACGCATAGAAGCCGGCCGTCGCCGCCCGGATCAGGCGTGCAATCAGCTCGGGTTGCTCGGGCTTGACATGGCGGATGGCGATGTCGGCCTCGCGTCGCAACAGGTCGCTCACGGCATTGGACGAAATCACTTCGATGGCAATGCCTGGCTCCTGCTCGCGCAGGCGCCGCACCAGGGGCGGCAGCAGATAGGCGGCCACCGCATCGCTGGCTGAAACCGACACCACCCCCCCCAGCGCCTGTGAACGGCCGCTGGCCGCCAGGCCCAGGGCATCGGCTGCGGCACCCATGGTGCGTGCGTGCTCCAGCAGCTCATGGCCGGTGCTGGTGAGCGTCAGGCCCTTGCCCACCCGCTCGAACAGGGTCACCCCCAGGTGCTGCTCCATGGCGGCCACCTGCCGGCTCAGGGTGGGTTGCGTCAGGCCCAGCTGGCGAGCGGCGGCCGACAGCGAGCCCGTCTGTGCGGTGGCCAGAAAGGCCCTGAGCTGGTTCCAATCCATGTCATTCATGCAATTTTGTATGGATGGACTGCAATTTACCGCACTTCCATACGGGTTACTGCATGGATAGCATGACGTTCGTTGTTCAAAGCGCCCCATCAATCACCTCCCATGTCCCACCGCTTGCCCACCGCATTGGCCACCGTTGAACCCACGGCTCTGTCGTCCGCCAGCGCCGCCCTGGCCCGCAAGGCCCGTTTCTGGGACCGCATCGCGCGCAAATACGCGGCCGACCCGATTGCCGACCTGCCGGGCTACGAGGCCACGCTGCAGCGGGTGCAGGGCCTGCTGTCGACCGGCCACGATGTGCTGGAAATCGGTTGCGGCACCGGCAGCACCGCCTTGCGGCTGGCACCGCACACCCGCCGCCTGCTGGCCACCGACGTGTCGGCCGAGATGATCGCCATCGCCCGCGAGAAGCTGGCGGCCCAGCCCATGCTGCAACTGGGCTTTGCGGTGGCCGACGCCGACGCCCCGGTGTTCGGGCAGGGCAGCTGGGATGCGGTGCTGGCCTTCAATTTGTTGCACCTGGTCGACGACCTGGATCACGCCATTGACGCGGTCGTGCGGGCGCTGCGGCCGGGGGGGCTGTTCATCTCCAAGACCGCCTGCGTCAAGGAGATGAACCCGCTGGTGCCGCGCCTGGCGCTGCCGCTGATGCGCGCCATTGGCAAGGCGCCGCACGTGCTCTGCTTCGATGCGCCGCAGTTGCAGGCCGCGCTGGTTCGCCACGGTCTGGTCGTCGAAGCGGTCGAGCGCCACGGCACCAAAGGCAAGGACATCCGCGTCTTCATCGTGGCCCGCAAGCCGCAGGCCTGATCCCCTCCGCCTTCATTCCCCGAGGGGTGTCACCCCTGGTTTTGTCACGCCTGAACCGGGCGCCTGGCGGGTGGCCGCGCGGGCAACGGCGTCGGCCGGGTTTGCAAGAAACACCGATTTATTGAAAGGAAGATCAATGAAACGACACGCATCGAACAAGCCGGCCTCCCGGCGAGGCATGGGTCAACGGGCCGCGGCCCGGGGTGTCGGCGCGCTGCTGGTGGCGGCCAGTCTGGCAGCCTGTGGTGGCGGCGGTGGGGACGACGATGGCCCGGGCAATGTGCCGGGCGGTCAGCGCCTGGCGGTCGGTGCGTCCAGCCTGGTGGGTGACTGGTTGTCCCGAACCTGCATACCAGGCGGGACAACCAGGTCGTCGCGGCTGAGGCTTCGGGTGGTGCAGGTGGGCGACAACGCCGTGTCGTACAGCCAGACCTTTGTCCGCTATGCCAGCGGGGACTGCTCCGGCGCCGGCACGGCCGATGGCAGGACCACGCCGCTGGGCATTGTCACGTTCTCCCGTTCGGACGCCAATGCAAGAGCGGCGGCGAACTGGGGGCTCTGGGTGTTGCCCAACGGCCTGCAGAGCGGCGCCATCTGGGGCAAGAAAGGGCGGGATACCGCGCTGTGCATCGGCGCCACCGACCGCGCTTTCTCCGGCCTGGGCAGCCTGGCCGCCGTTTCGTCGTGGATGGACCTGTCCGACGCCAGTTGCCACGACAAGTCCTGATGCCACACATGGCCCGGCATGGGCCAATCACTTTTTTTCAACAAGGAGTCATTTCATGAAGTTGCGCACGAGCGTCCTGATCCCGCTGGTGGTCCTGTTTGCAGGCTGCGGCACATTGGCTGGCAACACCAATATGCTCAGTGACGAGCGCATCCGCTCCGAGGTGGGCGGCACGCTCGGGGTCAAGGCGGAGGAGGTCACCATCGTCGATCGCCGAACCGAGGGCACCAACACCTACGTGAACGTGCGGACGGCGAACCGCCAGAACCACGCCTGCGTCATCAACGGTGGCAACATGCTTAGCTTTGGCATGACCAACCCGCCGGTGTGCAGCAGAAGGTGAGGGCACCTTCATGACGCGGGAGACCATACGGGCAAGATCACGATGACGATACAAGCTCTGTTGATCATGGCTGCCCTTGTCGCGACGGTCACGGGCATGGCCCACTCCTTTCTGGGGGAGCGGCTGATCTTCCGATACCTGCGCCAGTCCACCCTGGTTCCTTCCTTGCCTGTCCCACCCTTGCTGGGACGCCATGTGCGCATTCTTTGGGCTACCTGGCACCTTGCTTCGGTGTTGGGGTGGGCGTTTGCCGGATTGCTGTGGCAGCTGGCCCAAGATCCAGGTGGCGTTGTATCGGCCGATTCGGTGCTGCTTGCATCGGCGGCTGGTTTTGTGACAGGCTCATGCCTCGTGCTGGTGGGCACGGCTGGCCGTCATCCTGGCTGGGTGGCCCTGGGTGCCGTGGGCGTCCTGTCATGGGCAGCCCTTGGAGCATCCTGATTACAGCGCTATAATGCCCGGTTGCCGCTTTGCCAGTTTAGGCTGGGGGTGGCATTCACGCCCGTTGCGGCAGCCCAGGTGGCGGGTCTTGAAGATCCGCGGTCGGGCCCGGCTGCGGCGGGTCGCCTGTCCCATCAATGGAATCCAACATGATCGAACAATCCGTCAAGGCCGAAGTCATTGCGGCCAACGCCCGTGCCGCCAACGACACCGGCAGCCCCGAAGTGCAGGTGGCCATCCTGACCGCCCGCATCAACGAACTGACCCCCCATTTCAAAGAGCACAAGAAAGACCACCACGGCCGCCGTGGACTGCTCAAGATGGTCAGCCGCCGTCGCAAGCTGCTGGACTACCTCAAGTCCAAGGATGCCGACCGTTACGTCGCCCTGATCCAGAAACTGGGCCTGCGCAAGTAATTGGCCCCGCTCTGATGTGCTCGACGCCTGAGTTGGTTCGCTGGCTCAGGCGTTTTGCGCATTTTCAACCCGGAAACCGCGTCGCGCAGATCGAAGCTGTGTCATTCCAACAGGCCTGAGCCACAGGCCCAGCCCCGCTGGAATGGCATCGTGTTCTGCCCTCGACGGCTCCAGGCCCCGGACGCAGCCCATGCGTTCCACACCCTGAACTGCAACAGGAGCATCACATGACCATGTTCAACAAAGTCACCAAGACCTTCCAGTGGGGCCAGCACACGGTCCGCATGGAAACCGGCGAAATCGCCCGTCAGTCCAGCGGCGCCGTGCTGCTCGACATGGAGGGCACCGTGGTGCTGGCCACCGTCGTCGCCAAGAAGGATGCCAAAGCCGGCCAGGACTTCTTCCCCCTGACGGTCGACTACCTGGAGAAATCCTACGCTGCCGGCAAGATCCCGGGCAGCTTCTTCAAGCGCGAAGGCCGCCCCAGCGAATTCGAGACCCTGACCAGCCGCCTGATCGACCGCCCGATCCGTCCGCTGTTCCCGGACGGGTTCTTCAACGAAGTGCAGGTGGTCATTCACACCCTGTCGCTCAACCCCGAGGTCGATGCCGACATCGCCGCCATGATCGCCACTTCGGCGGCCCTGTCGGTCTCCGGCATTCCGTTCAACGGCCCGATCGGTGCCGCGCGCGTGGGTTACGTCAACGGCCAGTACGTGCTGAACCCGGGCCAGACCGAGCGCAAGAACAGCCAGATGGACCTGGTCGTTGCCGGCACCCAGGCTGCCGTGCTGATGGTCGAGTCCGAAGCCGACCAGCTGTCCGAAGAGATCATGCTGGGTGCCGTGGTGTTCGGCCACGAGCAGGGCAACATCGCCATCGCCGCCATCAACGACCTGGTGCGCGACGCCGGCAAACCCGAGTGGGACTGGCAGCCGCCCGCCAAGGACGAGCCGCTGATTGCCAAGGTCGAAGCCCTGGGCAAGGCCAAGCTCGAGGCCGCCTACCAGATCCGCAACAAGCAGGCCCGCACCCAGGCCTGCCGCGAGGCCTACGCCGCCGTCATGGACGGCCTGAAGGCCGAGGGCGTGGCTTTTGACGGGGTGGCCGTCGAAGGCCTGTTGTTCAACATCGAAGCGGCCATCGTGCGTGGCCAGATTCTGGCCGGCGAGCCGCGTATCGACGGCCGAGACACCCGTACTGTTCGCGCCATCGAGATTCGCAACAGCGTGCTGCCGCGCACCCATGGCTCAGCCCTGTTCACCCGGGGCGAAACCCAGGCCCTGGTGATCGCCACCCTGGGTACCGACCGTGACGCCCAGCGCATCGACGCGCTGGCCGGCGACTTCGAAGACCGCTTCATGCTGCACTACAACATGCCTCCGTTCGCCACCGGCGAAACCGGTCGCGTCGGCAGCCCCAAGCGCCGTGAAATCGGCCATGGCCGCCTGGCCAAGCGCGCCCTCATTGCCGCGCTGCCGCCCAAGGACGAGTTCCCCTACACCATCCGGGTGGTGTCGGAGATCACCGAGTCCAATGGCTCCTCGTCCATGGCTTCGGTCTGCGGTGGCTGCCTGGCGCTGATGGACGCCGGCGTGCCCATGAAGGCGCACGTGGCCGGCATCGCCATGGGCCTGATCAAGGAAGGCAATCGCTTCGCGGTTCTGACCGACATCCTGGGTGACGAGGACCACCTCGGCGACATGGACTTCAAGGTGGCCGGCACCACCAACGGTGTGACCGCGCTGCAAATGGACATCAAG
>JALOSN010000075.1 GCA_025458415.1 Hydrogenophaga sp. | reverse complement strand
ACTGACCGATGCCAGCCGCTCCAGTTCCACCACCTGGGTCGAGGCCCGCAGACGACGCAGCAGCATGACCACGGCTTCCCGCATCAGAGGGTGGTCATCGATGACAAAAATGCTCATGGGGAAAGTATAGTATTACTGTGGTCGGGCAATGTCCTAGGATATCGGCAAAGCTCAGGTTTGGCGATAGCCTGGAAGGATGAGAAGCCGGACTTTTTGCCGGTTTTGCCGGCCGCTGGCGCTCTGGTCTGTGCGGGCAAGGGCGTGCCCGACGAGTGCGGTCTCAGGCCTGTTCCTTGAAATGGGCGAGGGCGCTTGCCACCGCTGCGATGTCACCCAGCATTTCCAGCCGGGGCTGCAGGTCCGCCAATGCGGCTGTTCCCTCGTGGCGCAGCCGGGCGATGGCCTGGGCAGCGTCCTTGGGCGATGCAAACCCGGTGCTCTGCAGCAGCAGGGCGCCTCGGGAGTCCAGCAGCTTGAACCGGAATTGTCCGTCGTTCTCCCGGTACTGCTTGAACACCGGCGCTGCCGTCTTGCCTGATTTGGCCGCCGCCGGTGCGTCGCGGCCCGCGGAGTCCAGGGCCCGAAGGCCTACGGCGTGGCGCAGCCGGTCGGTGAAGGGGCGGGACATGGCCCGTGCCTTCTCGGCACCCGCGCGCAGCGTGCGTTCGATTCGGGTCGGATCGCTGATCAGCTCATCGTAGACCGCGCGCATGGGGGCGATTTCCTGGTCCAGCCGCTCGAACAGCCGTTGCTTGGCGTCGCCCCATGCTATGCCTTCTGCGTACGCCTGTGCCAGTGCGGCGGTTTCCTCGGCACTGGCAAAGGCCTGGTAAATCTGGAACAGGGCCGAGCCCTCGGTCTCCTTGGGTTCGCCGGGCGCCTTCGAGTCGGTCACGATGCCCATGATGAGCTTGCGCAACTGATCCCTGGGGGCGAACAGCGGGATGGTGTTGTCGTAGCTTTTGCTCATCTTGCGGCCGTCCAGCCCTGGCAGGGTGGCCACATGGGCTTCGATTTCGGCCTCCGGCAACGTGAAGTGCTCGCCATAGAGGTGGTTGAAACTCGCGGCCATATCACGTGCCATCTCGATGTGCTGGACCTGGTCCCGGCCCACCGGCACCTTGTGGGCGTTGAACATCAGGATGTCGGCCGCCATCAGCACCGGGTACATGAACAGGCCGGCGGTCACGCCGTCGTCCGGCTCCAGTCCGGCTGCGTTGTTCTTGTCCACCGAAGCCTTGTAGGCATGGGCGCGGTTGAGCAGACCCTTCCCGGTCACGCAGGTCAGCAACCAGGTGAGTTCGGGAATCTCGGGGATGTCGGACTGGCGGTAGAAGGTGACTTGCTCCGGGTCGAGTCCGCAGGCCAGCCAGGTGGCCGCGATCTCCAGTGTGGAGCGTTGCACGCGGGCCGGCTCCCCCACCTTGATCAGGGCGTGGTAGTCGGCCAGAAAGTAGTAGCTGTCGACATGGGCCAGGCGGCTGGCACGCACCGTGGGGCGGATGGCGCCCACATAGTTGCCCAGATGGGGGGTGCCCGAGGTGGTGATGCCGGTGAGAACGCGCAGGGTCTTCATGGAACAGGTGGAAAATCAGAGCAGGAGCAGTCGCAACGGGGTCAGCAGGAGCTCGATCGCCTGTGCCGACAGGTTCATCAGCGGGCGCAGCCAGAGGTTGCCCACGACACCGGTCAGGACCAGGGCCAGCACAATGAAGAACCCGAATGGCTCGACCCGGGAAACGGTGTACGCGAGCCGGTTGGGTAGCAGACCGACCAGGATGCGACCACCGTCCAGCGGGGGCAGCGGAAACATGTTGAAGGCGAACATGACGAGGTTGACCAGAACGCCGGCGCGGCACATCTCGATGAAGAATCGCTCCTCCACCCCCGAAGCCACCAGCAGGTACAGCAGCACTGTCCAGCCGATCGCCTGCACCACGTTGGCGCCCGGGCCGGCCAGGGCCACCCAGATCATGTCGCGCTTGGGGTTGCGAAGTCGTCCGAAGTTGACCGGTACCGGTTTGGCGTAACCGAAAAGGAACGCACCCGCCGTGGCGAAGTACAGGAGCAGGGGCATCGCAAGGGTGCCCAGCGGGTCGATGTGGCGGATCGGGTTGAGCGTGATGCGACCGAGCATGTGGGCCGTGTTGTCGCCGAAGTGCCGTGCCGCATAGCCATGCGCCGCCTCATGCACGGTGATCGCAAAGAGCACCGGCAAGGCGTAGATGGCAACGGTCTGGATGATGTGGGCGATGTCCATGGCGACGTCTCAAAGCGGCTATTGTCCCAGATGGGGTGACGCGGCCTTGCGCAAGCCAGCGACGTGATCACAGGCCCAGTGCCTGAAGGGAGCCCTGGCCCAGGCGCAACACCTCGGGCTCGCCTCCCGTGCCCATGGGCGTGAGGTCGATCACCGTGGTGGGTGCCAGTGCGCAGGCACCGGCGTCGATCACCGCGGCGAGCTCGTGCTCGAATCGTTCACGGATGTGGTGGGCGTCGTTCAGCGGGTCGCTCTCACCGGGCGGAATCAGGGTGGTTGCCAGCAGCGGCGCGTTGTGCAGGGCCAGCAGCTCGGACAGTGCCCTGTGCTGGGGCACGCGAAGGCCGATGGTCTTGCGCGAGGGATGACTGACACGCCGCGGCACTTCCTTGCTGGCTTCGAGGATGAAGGTGTAGGGCCCCGGCGTGGCCAGCTTGAGCAGCCGGTATTGCCGGTTGTCGACCCGCGCGTAGCTGGCGACCTCGCTGAGGTCACGGCACAGCAGCGTCAGGTGGTGGCGGTCGTCGACCTGCCGGATGCGTCGCAGCCGGTCGGCCGCGGCCTTGTCGTCCAGGTGGCAGACCAGGGCGTAACTGGAGTCGGTGGGCACAGCCAGCACACCACCCCGCTCGAGCAGCTGTACTGCCTGCTTCAGCAGCCGCGGTTGCGGATTGTCCGGGTGCACTTCAAAGTACTGCGACATGAGAGGTCATTGTGCGCCAGCGGCAGGCGTGCCCGGCAGCCGGGCCGTGAGCCAGCTGGCGGTGGCGCCGCACGCCACGATCAGCGCGATACCCGAGAGTTCAAGGCCTCCGGGCACGTGGTCGAACACCACCCAGCCGCAAAGCATGGCAAAGCCGATCTGGCCATAGAGGTAGGGGGTCAGGGTCGAGGCGGGCGCCCGGGCAAAGGCCAGGATCAGCAGGAAATGCCCCACCGTGCCCATCAGGCCGACCAGGCACAGCAGGGCCAGGGTCTTTACGTCCGGGATGGCCTGCCAGACCAGCGGAACCAGCAGCGTCGCCACCAGGGCACCGACCCAGCCGGTGTAGAAGTGCATGGTCATCGGGTCCTCGGTGCGGGCCATGCGGCTGGTCAGGATCTGAAACACCGCATAGGCCAGCACCATGGCCACGGGCAACAGGGCGGTCCAGCCGAACAGTTCGCCGCCCGGCCGCACCACCAGCAAGGCGCCGACAAAGCCTCCCGCCACCAGCAGCCAGCGCAGCGCGCTCACCTTTTCGTGCAGGAACAGGGCCGCCAGCAGCGTGACCACCAGCGGGGTGGTCATGACGATGGCGGTGAACTCGCCCACCGGCATGTACTGAACGCTGATGAAGGACAGTGCACTGACGGTGAAGAGCAGCAGGCCGCGCAGCAGCTGCTGGCGGGGTTGTGATGTCTGCAGCAGGCGGCGTCCGCGCACGGGCAGCATGAAGACGGTGACCGCCACTGCCTGGAACAGGTAGCGGAACCAGACGGCGACCAGCACCGAGAGGGTGGCACCCACCACCTTGACCCCGGTGTCCAGCACCGCAAAGCAGGCGGTGGCGCAGACAAGAAAAAGAATGCCCTGCAGCACGCGCGGGCCTGAGGTGGCGGGCGACATCAGTGGACGCGGGACTCCAGCAGTTCCCAGACGGGCTGCACCTGACCGGGCAGGTCCGGCAGCTGTCCGAGGTCGATGCGGCTTTCCTGCGGGCTGTGGAAGTCGCTGCCCCGAGAGGCGGCCAGGCCGAACTCGCGGCAGAATTCGGCGTAGCGGGCGTACTCGGCCGTGCTGTGGGCGCTGGTCACGACTTCCACCCCCTGGCCCCCCAGTTGGCAGAACTCGGTGAACAGGGCGTATTCCTCGTTGGGGGTGAAACGGTAGCGGGCCGGATGGGCGATGACGGCCACCCCGCCGGCGGCGGCGATCCAGCCCACCGCATCGCGCAGGTTCGCCCACCGGTGCGGCACATAGCCTGGCTTGCCTTCGACCAGGTACCGGCGGAAGACTTCATGGGTGTCGTCACAGACGCCAGTCTCGACCAGGTGCCGTGCGAAATGGGTGCGTGAAATGAGCTCCGGGTTGTCCACGTAGCGCAGGGCGCCTTCGTAGGCGCCACCGATACCCACCCGCTCCAGGTCGTCCGCCATGGCCCTGGCCCGCGCCTGGCGGCCACCCCGGGTCTCCCGCAGGCCCGCGACCAGCGCCGGATGGGCCGGATCGATGCCGAGGCCGACGATGTGGACCGTGACGCCTGCAAAGGTGACCGAGATCTCGGTGCCGGTGACGTAGGGCAGACCGATCTGGCGGGCCGCTTCGATGGCCTGCGCCTGTCCGCCCAGTTCATCGTGGTCCGTCAGCGACCACAGGCCCACCCCGTTGGCCTTGGCCCGCCGCGCGAGTGCCTCGGGTGTGAGTGTGCCGTCCGAAACGACGGAATGGCTGTGCAGATCGGCGTTGACAAGGTGGTTCACCCCACCGATTGTAGGTAGGGTGCATGAGCGGCGCCGTCGCCGACCGGAAAACCTCGGATGGCCGCGTTCAGCCGGTGTTGCGCAAACCGGCGGCGATGCCATTGATGGACAGGTGGATGCCTCGCCGGACGCGTTCGTCCCGGTCTCCGTCACGCAAGCCGGCGCGGTGGCGCCGGATCAGTTCGACCTGCAGATGGTGCAGCGGGTCGATGTAGGGAAACCGGTGTCGGATCGAGCGTTGCAGGGCGGCGTTGCCGGCCAGACGTTGCTTCTGGCCGGTGATCATGCCCAGGGCCTGGGCCGTGCGCTGCCATTCGCTTTCGATGGCCGCGTGCACCCGCTCGCGCAGCCGCCGGTCGGGCACCAGTTCGGCGTAGCGCGAGGCCAGCGCCAGGTCGCTCTTGGCCAGCACCATGTCCATGTTGGACAACAGCGTGGCGAAGAAAGGCCATTCCCGGGCCATCTGCTGGAGCAGGCGCTTGCGCTTCGCGATCTGCGATGGGCCGGCTTCATGGATGAACCGCTCCACCGCGGAACCAAAGCCATACCAGCCCGGCAGGGTCAGTCGGCACTGGCCCCAGCTGAAGCCCCAGGGAATGGCGCGCAGGTCTTCGATGCGCTGCGTGGCCTTGCGGGACGCCGGGCGCGACCCGATGTTGAGTTCGGCGATCTCGCGAATCGGTGTGGCGGCAAAAAAATACTCGGCAAACCGGGGTGTCTCGTAAACCAGGGCCCGGTAGGCGGCCATGCTGTTCTGTGACAGGGCGTCTGCGGCGTCCATGAAGGCCGGCGGTGCCTCCCGGGTGGGTTGGAGCAGAGAGGCCTCGAGTGTGGCCGCGACGAGGGTTTCCAGATTCCGGCGGCCGATGTCGGGGTTGGCGTACTTGGAGCCGATGACCTCACCCTGTTCGGTCAGTCGGATCTGGCCGCGAACCGTGCCCGGGGGCTGGGCCAGGATGGCCTGGTAGCTGGGACCACCTCCACGACCCACCGTACCACCTCGGCCATGGAACATCCTGAGCCTGATGGTCTGTTCGTTACCGCCATTGAGGCTGTCGAACAGCTCGACCAGGGCGATTTCAGCGCGGTAGAGCTCCCAGTTGCTGGTGAAGATGCCGCCGTCCTTGTTGCTGTCGGAGTAGCCGAGCATCACATCCTGTTCGCAGTAGCCCGC
>JALOSN010000074.1 GCA_025458415.1 Hydrogenophaga sp. | reverse complement strand
CGCTCAGATGGCGTAGTTGGGGATCGAGAGGATGGTGCTGCGGATGAACTCGACCATCGTGGTCATCATCCAGGGGCCGGCCATGGCGAACACCGCGATCGCGGCGATCAGCTTGGGCACAAAGGACAGGGTGGCTTCGTGGATCTGCGTCAGGGCCTGGAACAGGCTGACCAGCAGGCCCACGCCGAGCACCACGGCCAGCACGGGCGCAGCGATCATGAGCAGCAGGAACAGGGCATTCTGGCCAAAGGTGAGGGCGGCTTGCGGGTCCATGGGCAGGTCCGGTTGGGGGTGTTCAGACGGCGAAACTGGCCGCGAGCGATCCGATCAGCAGGTTCCAGCCATCGGCCAGAACGAACAGCATGAGCTTGAAGGGGAGGGCGACCAGCACCGGCGAGAGCATCATCATGCCCAGCGACATGAGCACGCTGGCCACCACCATGTCGATCACCAGAAAGGGGATGAAGATCATGAAGCCGATCTGGAACGCGGTCTTGAGCTCGCTGGTGACAAAGGCCGGCACCAGCACCCGGAACGGTGCGGTCTCGGCGGTCACGTCGGCCGGCAGCCGGGCCAGGTTGGCAAAGAGCTCGAAGTCCGACTGGCGGGTCTGCTTGAGCATGAACTGGCGCATCGGCACCTGGCCACGCTGCACCGCCTCCTCGAAGCCGATGGCGTTGGTCGAGTAGGGCTTGTAGGCCTCTTCGTAGACGCGGTCGAATGTCGGCCCCATGACGAAGAAGGTCAGGAACAGCGACAGGCCCACGATCACCTGGTTGGGCGGCGCGGTCTGCGTTCCCAGGGCCTGGCGGATCAGCGAGAGCACGATGACGATGCGGGTGAACCCGGTCATCAGCAGCAGCATGGCCGGCAGGAACGACAGGGCGGTGAAGAACAGCAGGGTCTGGATCGGCACCGAGTAGGTGGTGCCCCCGGGGCCCTGCCCCACCGCCAGCGGCAGGGCGGGACCGCTCTGCGCCCAGGCGGCGGTGCTGCCCAGCGCGATCAGGGCCAGCAGGGTGTACCGGGACAGGTGGCGAACAGGATGTTCAGGACGTGCCATGGCGTGCCTTCGTCAGCTGCGCCAGGCGGGCAGCAAAGGGGCTGTTGGCGGGGCTGGAAGCGGGTGCTGTCAAGGGAGCCGGCATGGGCAGCGTGTGCAGGGTCTGGATGGCGCCGGGGGCCACGCCCAGCACCAGGCAGATGCTGTCGGCGCCTTCGCCCACCTGCACCGTGACCATGCGTTGCTGGGGACCCAGCGAGACGGAGGACAGCACGCGCAGGGGAGGCCCGTCCTGTCCGGCCACGCGGGGCAGGTGGTGGCGCATGCGCTTGAGCACGATCGCAACCACCACCATGATCAGCAGCAGGCCCAGGGCGGGCAGGGCGTTTTGCAGCATGGCTGTGGACACGGCAGACTCAGCCTCGCGAAACCCGGCGCATGCGCTCGGACGGCGTCACGATGTCGGTCAGGCGGATGCCAAATTTCTCGTTGACCACCACCACCTCGCCCTGGGCGATCAGGTAGCCGTTGACCAGCACGTCCATGGGCTCGCCGGCCAGGGCGTCAAGTTCGACGATGGAGCCCTGCGCCAGCTGCAGGATGTGCTTGATCGGCACCTTGGTGCGGCCGAGCTCGACCGACAGCTGGATCGGGATGTCCAGCACCATCTGGATGTCCTGCATCTGGCCGGCACCGGCCTGCCGGGGGTCGGCCGGCGTGGGGTCGCTGTCGAAGGCGGGTGCGGCGTCGGCCTGCTCCGTGCGGGACTGTTCCTCCAGCGCCTGGGCCCAGTCGTCGGCGATGGCGTTCTGGTTCATCTCTTCAGTTGACATAGGTTTCTCCCAGCCAGTTCATGTCCTGTCCGCGCAGGCTGCGCTGGATGCGCAGTGCGTACTTGCCCTTGTGCGTTCCGTACTGGCACTCGAACACCGGGACGCCTTCGATGTGGGCCTGGATCGATGGATTGCGGTCGAGCTCGATGAAGTCGCCCACCTGCATGGCCAGCAGCTGTTCGATCGTGGCGTCGGTGCGCGCCAGTTCGGCCACCATGGTCAGCTCGGCCGCCTGGATTTCATGGCTCAGCACCTTGATCCAGCGCCGGTCGACCTCGATGGCGTCGCCCTGCACGCTTGAATACAGCACGTCGCGGATCGGCTCCAGGGTGGCGTAGGGAATGCAGATGTGCAGCGACCCGGTGATGTCGCCGATCTCCAGCGTGAAGCTGGTCGACACCACGATTTCGCTGGGGGTGGCGATGGTGGCGAACTGGGGTTGCATCTCGGAGCGCTGATAGACCAGTTCCAGCGGATACACGCCGATCCAGGCCTTCTTGTATTCCTCGGAGATGACGTCCACCAGGCGGGTGATCACGCGCTGTTCGGTGGCCGAGAAGTCACGTCCCTCGATCCGGGTCTGGAACTTGCCGTTGCCGCCGAACAGGCTGTCGATGACGCCGAACAGCAGTGTGGGTTCGCACACCACCAGCCCGTTGCCCCGCAGGGGCCGGATGGCCATGATGTTGAAGTTGGTCGGCACCACCAGCTCGCGCAGGAAGGCGTTGTACTTCTGCACCTGCACCGCACCGACCGAGATCTCGGGGCTGCGGCGGATGAAATTGAACAGGCCCAGCCGCAGGTTGCGCGAGAAGCGCTCGTTGACGACCTCCATGGTCGGCATGCGCCCGCGGACGATGCGCTCCTGGCTGGCCAGGTTGTAGTCTCGGATCGCGCCGGCTGGCACGTCCTCCTTGGCCAGCTTCTGGCTTTCGCCGGTCACGCCCTCCAACAGGGCGTCGATCTCGTCTTGTGACAGGAAGGCATCGGACATGGCGGCCCCTGGCAATCACTGCACGATGAAGCTGGAGAACAGCACGGCCTGGACCGGATTGGGCGGGGCGCGACGGCGGCGCTTGGTGTTGCCGCCCTCGTCCTCGTCCTCGACCTCGTAGCCCATGATGTCCGAGATCTCGCGGATGATGTCTTTCGACAGCCGGTTCTTGCCCTCGATCTGCAGCACGTCGTCCGAGGTCTGCTGCGAGATCAGCATGAGAATGGCCGAGCGGATGCTGGGCATGTAGACTTTCATGTCCTCGCCGGTCTTGGCGTCCTGCAGCTGCAGCGTGATGCCCAGTTGCACGAAGCGGTTGCCGCCGGCGTCGGCCAGGTTGACCACCATGTTCTCCATCGGCAGGAAGACCGGTGGGGTCTTGGGCCGCCCCTGGCTTTGCTGGGCCACGGGCTCGTCCTCGTAGCCCTCCTCGTCCTCGGCCGTGTTCTTCTTCAGCAGGAACAGGGCGGCGCCGGCACCGATCAGCGCGAGCAGGACGACGCCCAGGATGATGAACAGGAGCTTCTTGCTCTTGGGCTTGGCGGCGGTGGCGTTGTCGGCGGTGGCAGCTGCACTCATGGGGAACTCCAGTCAGGGTGGTCTGGCGACCGCGCCCGGGGCGCCTTGCGGCGGTTTCACTGGGGTCATTATTCGATGGCGCTGCCAGCGCCGGTCACGGGAAAAGGACCGGAAAACCGGCCTTTACCCGCTTCACACGAACAGGTCGAGCGAGGACTTGCCGCCGCTTGCGGCAGGCCTGGGCAGGGCCGCCGCTGCGTCGGGGGTGCCGGCCACCGTGCGCGATGACTCAGGCCGTCGGGACGGCGCAGGCTGCTGGCCCTGCGGCTGGCGATCCGGTACGGACTGCCCGCCCACCGACAGGCCGGCCAATTGCATGCCGCTGCGCTGCAGCAGGTCCGACAGGGTCTGGCCGGCGCTGGCCTGCAGCGAGCTCCGGGCGTCGGCGTTGTCGGTCCGGAAGTCGATGTTGACCTCCTGTCCGCGCAGGCTCAGCTCGATGTCGATGGCCTCTTCGCCGTCCTGACCGACACGCAGGCTGGCCTGCCGCAGGCTGCCCGGGGTCCAGGACCGCAGCTCCTGCTCGTGGGTCTCTTCCGTTTCGGTTCCGGACGGCGGGGCTGCAAAGTCGGTCAGCTCGTCGGCACCGCCGCTGTCCTCGGCGCCGCTCAGGCCGCCGGTCCCGTCGCCCGCACCACCCTGGCGCTGGCCCATGGGAGCGTCGCCGCTGGTCGCGGCGCCGGAGGCGCCGGTGAGTGGGGCCGGCCCGCCGGTGGCCGCTTCGCCGCTGCGCCCGGCCCCGCTGTCGACTTCCGGGGAGAGGCCGAAGCGGTGGTGCAGGGCCACGGTGCTGCGCGCGGTCGACCAGTTCATGGCGGCCGTGGCGGCCGACAGACTGTCCGCCTGGGCAGCGGAGGTCGATCGCCATTGCACGCTGTCGCCGCTCTGCAGCATCAGGGTGGTGGGTCGCTCGTTTCCGCGCCCCGCGGTGGCAACGGCCTTGCCGCGGGTGGCCGGTGCCAGGGCCGCCGGCGGCGTCGGGTCTGCCATGGGCTCGCCGGTGGCCGCCGTCTCACCGCCGTCTTGGGCCGAGGCTGTGGTGGTTTCCGTGGTCTGACCGGACAGGTCAGACCCTGGCGTGTGCATCGGATCGAGCGCCGGGCCCGCTGCATCGTCGGCCGACCGCTGCATGGCGTCGGGCAGGGGGCTGGCGGCATGCAGGCTGCTGGCGGGCACCTGCAGCCAGTCGATCACCGACGCAAGTGCGCTGCTTTCATCCGACGGTGTTTCTTCCGCAATGGTGGCCGGCAGCGAACCGGCCGCTTCGGGGGCCGGTGTGATCGTGTCGGACAGCAGGCCCAGCAGGCTGGAGAACAGGTCCGAAGGCGAGGCTTCGGCGCCTTCGGCGTGCCGGCCCTGGGGGGCGGCGCGACCCTGCGTGGCCGGGGTGGCCGTTGGGCTGGAAGCGGTGTGTCCGGACGGTGCTGTGGTGCTCAAGGGGTGTGCTCCGTTGTTTCAGGCTGGGCATGCCCTGGCGGGCAGGGTACGCGGGCTCATGTGGGCAGCCTCCCGGATGGGGACGGGCCACCTGCCCGCTGCCGGAGGTAGACGCCCATGGCCATTTCGTCGGTCTGCTTCTGCTCCTGGCGCTGGGCCTGGGTGGCCAGGTGCTGGCGTTTGCGGTCGGTGTAGCGCCGCAGGCCGGCCAGGTCGCGCTCGGCCGACTGCACCACCGCCAGCTGGCGCTCGATCTGGTCCTGCCGGCTGGCCAGCACGCTGCGCTGGAAGCCGATGGCGTGGTCGATCTTCTGGATGAACTGGCGCTGGTGTCCGAGCACCGCCGGATCGATGGTGCCGCCGCTTCGGGCCGCCCAGCGCTGCTGCGCCTCCCGGGCATAGGACTCCAGCTGATCCATCTGGTCCTGCGCCACCTTCATCTCGCGTTCGAGCTGGGCCATGGCCGCCAGCGCCGCGTCACGGCGCTGCTCGGCCAGTTCGACCACCTTGTCCAGGGTCTTGAGCGTGTTCATGTGCGGGCGCCCTCACGTGCTGCGCGGTCCCTGCCGGGAGCACCGCGGCGTGGTGCAGCGCCCGGTCCGTCCTGCAGTGCGCCGGCCAGGCCTTGCAGGCTGCCGGCCATGTCGGCCGCCTCGTTCATGCCCTGTGCCAGAAAGCCTTGCAGCGCCGGGTAGAGTGCAATGGCGCGGTCGGTTTCCGGGTCGCTGCCGCTGACATAGGCGCCGAGCTGAATCAGGTCGCGGCTCTTCATGTAGCGCGAGTACAGGTTGCGGAAGCGCCGCGCCTGCTCCAGGTGGTCGGGGGTGGACACGTTGTGCATGACCCGCGATGCCGAGGCCTCGATGTCGATGGCCGGGAAGTGCCCCGACTCGGCCAGGGCGCGCGAGAGCACGATGTGACCATCGAGGATGGCGCGCGCCGCATCGGCGATCGGGTCCTGCTGGTCGTCGCCCTCGGACAGCACGGTGTAGAAGGCGGTGATCGAGCCGACCCCGTTGAGTCCGTTGCCGCTGCGCTCGACCAGCTGGGGCAGCTTGGCAAAGCACGACGGC
>JALOSN010000073.1 GCA_025458415.1 Hydrogenophaga sp. | reverse complement strand
TGAGCTACACGCTCTACCGCTGGGAGAACAACATCCGCGCCGCCGCCGTGCTGGGCGTGGTGGGCGCCGGCGGCCTGGGCCAGCTGCTGGCCTTCCACATGGGCCTGTTCCAGATGGGCAAGACCGCCACCATCCTGGGTGCCATGCTGCTGATGGTGGCGGTGGTCGACGCCAGCAGCCACGGCGCCCGGCGCTGGCTCACCCGCTAGCGCGCATGGCCTTTCCCCTGCTCACCGTCGCGCAAGCCTGGGTCGTCCTGGGCGTGGCCATTCTGCTGGAGGTGGCCGGTACCACCAGCATGCGACTGTCCGAAGGCTTCACGCGGCTGACGCCCTCGGTGCTGATCTTCGTGTTCTATGCCGGTGCCTTCGTGCTCAATACCCTGGTGGTGCGTGTCCTGGGATTGAGCGTGACCTACGCGGTCTGGTCCGGCGTCGGCACAGTGCTGACGGCCATCATCGGCATCGGATACTTCAAGGAACCCGCGACCGCGGTCAAGATGGTCAGCATCGGCCTGATCGTCATCGGCGTCATGGGGCTGCATTCGACCTCGCGTGTAAGTTCCTGATCGGGGGACCGACCCAGGTGGACATGAAAGACAAGCCGCTGTCCATCGACCACCACCACTGGTGGCCGCAGGCCAGAGCCGTGCTGGCCCTGCTCGTGCTCAACGCCCTGCTGAGCTTCGGTCCCTGGTGGCCCACACCCGGCATCCGGTTCCAGGCCCTGCTGGCGCCCGAAATGGTCGGGCTCTGGCTGCTGCTGCTCTGGCTGGCCGCCCGGCGCGTTGCCCCCTCGAACCGGACGCTGTGGGGGCTGTCGTTGCTGGTGCTGTTGCTGGTGCTGGGCCGCTACGCCGACGTCACCGCGCCCAGTCTGTTCGGTCGCCCCATCAGCCTCTACTGGGACATACCGCAACTGCCGCGCTTTCTCTGGGTCTCGGCGCAGAACCACCCGTGGTGGGTCTCGGCCGGTGCGCTGGTGTTGGTGCTCGGGTTCGGTGCCCCGCTGCTGGTGCTCATCCGCGCCTGCCTGGGCGCGCTGCTGCACACGCTGGCCCCCCGGGCCTTGCGCTCGCTCTGGGCCTGGGGCCTGGCTTTCGTGGCCGCCGTGCTCGCCGCGGCCCACGTGGCGTGGGTACCGGGCACGGGCCGCTGGGTCTCCAATGCGGTGCTGCCCACCTACCTCAAGCAGATGAAGCTGCTGGCGGACGCTGCCCTGCCGGGGCGCCTGGCGCAGGCGCTGCCGCCCCTCACGCCGGTCGAGGACGCGATGACCCACCACGGCCCCGACCTGCTCTCGGCACTGCGCCAGCGCGATGTGACCATCATCTTTCTGGAGTCGTTCGGCGCGGCCCTGTACGAACACCCGCAAATCCGGCCGGCCACCGAGCCCGGTCGCCTGGCGCTGCAGCAGGCCCTGGCGGCCAGCGGTCGCCACGTGGTGTCGGGCTTCTTCCGCTCGCCCGTGATCGGCGGCGCCTCCGATCTGGCGCACCTGTCGGTGCTCTCGGGCGTCGAACTGTCGGACCCCCGTCGCCATGACCTGCTCCTGACCACCCAACGCCCGACGCTGATGCACCTGTTCAGGCAGGCGGGCTACGAGACCTTCGGCCTCTACCACGCGGTGTCCTGGCCCTGGCCCGAGCATGTGCACTACGGCTTCGACCACTTCATCGACGGCCCGGCCCTGGCCTACGAAGGGCCGCCGATCACGTTCTGGAACATTCCCGACCAGATTGCCCTGGCGCGGTTCGAACAGGCGCATCCACGCGGTCCCCAAAACCCGCCGCGGCTGCTGTTCTTTCCCACCATCACCTCCCACTTTCCCTTCAACCCCGTACCGCCCTACCAGCCGGACTGGCAGCGCGCGCTGACCGCCACGCCTTTCGACCCCGCAGAACTGCAGGCCGCGCTCAGCCAGCCCATGAACTGGCTGGACATGCGCAGCCACTACATCGAGGCGGTGAATTACGTCTACCGCTGGCTGTCCGGCCGCCTGGCACGCCCCGATGCGCGCGAAACCATCTATGTGCTGGTGGGTGACCACCAGCCGACCGCCAACATCATCGGTGAGGGTGCGCCGTGGGATGTCCCGGTGCACATCATCAGCCACGACCCGGCGCTGCTCGAAACCTTCAAGGCCCAGGGCTTCTCCGACGGACTGTGGCCCGACCGCCAGGTGATCGGCGAACTGCACCTGCTGACCAGCCTGCTGATCACCGGGTTCGGCGCTGGTGCGACCCAACCCTGAGCTGCCGTACCGCATCCACCGTCGCATGACCATGAGCGTCGCCCCCACACCCGCCCGCCGCCCCCGGTGGGCATGGGTACTGGCCATTGCCGGGGTGGCGGCGCTGCTCAACCTGGGCGTCTGGGGCCTGTTCCAGAACGCGTTGCCGGCGCCCGACCACAGCGGCCCGCTCGCTGGCCTGTCGTACAACGGGGCGGGCCGCTGGCAGAGCCCGCTCAAGGGCGAGCAACCCGCAGCGCAGGCCATCGAGCAGGACCTCGCGCTGCTGGCCGGCCACACCCGCCGCATCCGCACCTACTCGGCGGCCGACCAGGCGGACCTGCCGGCGCTGGCACAACGGCATGGGCTGGACGTGATGCTCGGCGCCTTCCTCGATCAGGACCTGGCGCGCAACCGGCAAGAGCTGGATGCGGCGGTGGACATGGCGCGTGCGCACCCCAACGTGCAGCGCCTGATCGTGGGCAACGAGACCCAGCTCACCGCCCGGCTGCCGCCCAACCGCCTGACCAGCTACCTGGACCGTACCCGCGCCGCCCTGGCGGGCACGACCGTCCAGGTGTCCACCGCCGAACCCTGGCACGTCTGGCTGGAGCAGCCCCAGCTGGCCCTGCATGTGGACTTCATCGCCATCCATGTGCTGCCCTACTGGGAAGGCATTCCGATCGACTCGGCGGTGCAGACCGCGCTGGACCAGATCGCCCGGGTGCAGGCGCGGTTTCCGGGGCGCCCGGTGGTGGTGGCCGAGATCGGCTGGCCCAGCAACGGCCGCCCCGTGGGTCGGGCCGAAGCCACACCCGCCAACCAGGCGCGCTTTGTGCGCGGGTTCTTGCAGCAGGCCGATGCCCTGGGCATCGACTACTTCCTCATCGAGGCCTTCGACCAGCCCTGGAAGGTCGCCATCGAAGGACGCGCTGGCGCCTACTGGGGCCTGTGGGACTCCTGGCGCCAGCCCAAGTTTCCGTTACAGGGGCCGGTGGCATCCGACCCCTACGGACCGCACAAGGCGTTGATCGCCAGCCTGCTGGGGGTCGCGCTGGCCCTGCCGTTTCTGCGGGCTGCCCGACGCCTGCAAACGCCTGCCCGGCTCGCGCTGGCCCTGGCGGCCCAGGGCGTGGCTTCACTGATGGTGGTCCTGCTGGCAGTCCCGCTCTCGCATTACCTCATCGGCATCGACCTGCTGGGGTTGGCGCTGGTGCTGCTGGCCCTGGGCTTCATCGGTGCCACGCTGCTGGCGCAGTCCTTCGAAGGCATTGAGCGCAGCTGGGCCGGCCAGGTGCCACGACAGCCACCCCATCCCGCCTGGCCCGAGGCACCCGACGCACCACAGGCCTTCATCAGCGTCCACCTGGCCTGTGCCAACGAACCACCCGACATGGTCATACGGGCGGTCGAGTCGCTGCTGGCGCTGGACTGGCGGGCCTTCGAGGTGGTGGTGGTGGACAACAACACCCGCGACCCGTTGGCCCGGCGGCAGTTGGCGCAGTGGATGCACGCGCGCCAGGACCCCCGCCTGCGGTTCGCCCAGTTCGAGCACCTGCCGGGCTTCAAGGCCGGCGCGCTGAACCAGGCCCTGAAGCTCACCCACCCCGACGCGCAGTGGGTGGCCGTGGTCGACGCCGACTACATCGTCCACCCCCTGTGGTTCCGTGCCGTGCAGGCGCACCTGGCCGACCCGGTGGTGGGCGTGGTGCAGGCGCCCCAGGTGCACCGGCACTGGGAGCACCGCCTGCTGGACCGCATGATGAACTGGGAGACCGAGGGTTTCTTCCGCATCGGCATGCACCACCGGCACGAGCGCAACGCCATCGTGCAACACGGCACCATGACCCTGGTGCGCGCGCAGCAGCTGCGCCAGCTGCGCTGGAACGAAGACTGCATCTGCGAAGACACCGAACTGGGGCTGCGCCTGCTGCAGGACGGCTGGCGCGCCGTCTATGTGGACCAGGTGCTGGGCACCGGCCTGCTGCCCGCCGACTTCAGCGCCTATGCCCGGCAGCGGCGGCGCTGGGCACAGGGCGCCGTGCAGATCTTCAGGCAGCATGCCCGCGCGCTGCTGGGCCGCTCGCCACTCAGCCTGTCACAGCGCTACCACTTCCTGGCCGGCTGGCTGCCCTGGCTCGGCGATGCGCTGCACCTGCTGTTCTCCATGGCCATGATCGTCTACAGCCTGGGCATGATCTACATGCCCACCCGGGTCGAACCCCCGCTGTGGCTGTTCACCGCTCCCCTGGTCGCGTTCTTCGGGGCGCGCCTGCTGATCGGCCCGCTGCTGTACGCGCGCTGCGTGCCCTGCGGCCTGCGTGACCGCCTGGGTGCGGCGCTGGCCGGCATGGCGCTGTCGCACCGCGTCGCGCGCGGCGTGTGGCATGGGCTGCGCCATCGGCATGCGGTGTTCGAGATCACCCGCAAGGCAGCGCCCGAGGCAGCACAAAAAGAAGCGCCAAATGGCGGCGGGCAGCCACAGGACAGCAACACCTACCCCGGCCCGCCCCTGGCGCGTGGCATCGAGGAAGAGCTGGCGCTGCTGGCCGGCCTGATCTTCTGCATCATCCTGCTCTGGCTGAGCCGCGACGCCTCGGACAGCGGCCGCCTGGGCTGGATGGTCATCATGGCCATCCAGTCGCTGCCCTATGCGGCCACGCTGGCCTGCCGCCTGATGGAAGCGCGAACGTCGCCACCGAGCGCCGAGACCGGCCCCCTGCCATCGGCGTCCTCACCCACGAGTCCATAAGCCTGTCCGCCCACAAGTCTCGCGTCACAATGGCCACCGTGACCCGCAACCAACTGTCCATAGCCCGCTACCGCAGCAAGGCCGCCGGTTACGACGCCTCGGCCGAACGCACCATGCCGCTGCGCCGCCGCACCATCGCGCTGCTGCAGCTGCAGACCGGTCAGACGGTACTCGACGTGGGCGCCGGCACCGGCCTGAGCTACGCCTTGCTGCGCGATGGCGTCGGGCCTGAGGGTCGCGTGCTGGCCTTCGAGCAGAGCCCCGACATGTTTGCGCTGGCGCAGGCGCGCGTGCAGCGCGAGGGCTGGACCAACATCTGGCACACCAACGAACCGGCCGAAACCGTCCAGTTGCCCGCCCTGGCCGATGCGGTGCTGTTCAACTACACGCACGACATCTGCCGCTCACCACAGGCGGTGCGCAACATCCTGCGCCAGGTCAGGTCCGGCGCCCGCGTCGCCATGGCGGGCATGAAGCTCTTTCCGTGGTGGACCGGCCCGCTGAACCTCCTGCCCTGGCTGAAGAACTGGCCCTACAACGCCAACCCGGGTGGCCTGCGCCAACCCTGGCGCTGCGTGGCCAGCCATTGCGATGATTTCCGCTGGCAGGGCACGCAGTGGGGCATGGGCTACATCGCCAGCGGCATCTACCGGGGCGATGTCCGGTGATGCCGGGTGGGATGCAGGTGGTGCCGGCGCAGCCTTGAGGCGGGTGGAATTCTCTGACTGTCTGTTGAAAAACGAATGCTGACAAGCAGGGGCAATGCGTTGGAAGGCTTGTCTCGGTCAGGAGCGGTCTTCGCGCGTTGGCAAAAGCAGCCGTTCAGCGCTGGCGCTGAGCTGGGCCGCGCGGCAAATGCGGCGGCCGGCAACAGCGGCATTCCTCTGAACCACTTCACCTGGCGGGCAGCACGCGTGAGAGCAATTCGGCGTCCAGCACACCGGCTCCTTGCGGGT
>JALOSN010000483.1 GCA_025458415.1 Hydrogenophaga sp. | reverse complement strand
GACAGTTGCAGCACCGAGCCGATCAGCATGTTCTGCGGATTGCCGATCAGGGTGGCGGCCGAACCGATGTTGGCAGCGCAGGCCAGACCGACCAGAAACGGGACCGGATCGAATCCGCGCTGCAGGCAGAGCCTGGCCACCACCGGCGTCATGGCCAGGCAGACGATGTCGTTGGAAAACACCGCCGACAGCGCGCCCGCGACCGCGATCAGTGCGGCCAGCAGACCCGGTCGCGGCAGCGCCAGCGCGCCGACCCGTCGCGTGACCGCGGTGTAGAAGCCGCCCAGCCGCATCTGCGCCGACACGACCATGAAGGCAAACAGCAGCACCAGGGTCGGCAGATCGACCGCACCGGCCGCGTCTTCCAGCGGCTGGCCGGACAGCGCAATCACCGCGATCGCGCCCAGCAGGGCCACACCGGACCGATCGAGCTTGAGTCGCGGCAGCCCCCCCAGGAACATGCCCAGGTACACCAGCACAAAAACCACCACGATGCCCCAGTCCGAGGCGCCGTGGCCCAGCCAGGTCGTTGGGGTCCATTCGAGGTTCATGTGCGGGCTGCGTCGGACGGCATGTGGGCGGATGTGTCGCGCTCGGATTGTCGCTGCACGCGGGGCCTGCCCTCCTGGGCCGGTGCGGTGGCACATCGGCCCCGCCGTCGGTCGCCCGGTGCCGCCATTGGGGAGCACGGCAACAATTCGCTGCACCCGCAACAGGTCGACCGCGCTATAGTCGTTCCCTGTACATTGAACCTGTCCGGCGCGCGGCTGCAACAAGGTCGCGCGAATACGCCATGAAAAAAGCGCTTCTTTCCGTCAAGCTCCTGTTCATTGGTCTGGTCGCTTCGCTGCTGGTGGCCTGCAACCCGATTGCCGTCATGGAATACAGCCCCAGCGAACCCCGGGCGGGCCAGGAAATCGAATTCGATGGCAGCGGTACGCTGATCTCCAACATGCCCACCGGCGCCACCGCAGTGACCTACGAGTGGAAATTCGGTGACGGCAAGACCGGCCGCGGCGAGTCGGTGACCCACACCTACACGCGTGCCGGCACCTACCAGGTCACGCTGACCGTGACCGACAGCGCCGGTCGTTCGGGCACCACCACCGAAAACATCACGGTCAGGGAAGCACTCCCATCCTCCGGCACCGATAGCGGGACCGACACCGAAGAGGACGCCGAGGAAGAGGAAGAATCCTGAGGCCCACCGGGCCCGACAAAAAACCCGCCGGTGGCGGGTTTTTTTGTGCCGGTCCTCAGCCCTGGAGGGCCGCCCACATCAGGCAGTGTTCGTAGATGAACACGTGGCCGAACACCGGGTCCATGCTCTTGCGGGTGTGGGCCATGGCGGCCTTGAGGTCCATGCCGGCGGCGGCGGCCTCCTTGCCGGCCTGGAACAGCGTCGTCACCCAGCGCTTGGTGTAATCCAGCGCCTTGTTGACGTTGGCGTTGCCCTTCATGGCTTCGCCGCGGCCGGGCACGATGAATTCGGCGTTGAGCGCGCGCAGGGCTTCCAGCGTGGCGGGCCATTCTTCCAGCTGGGCGTCACCGGTGTACACGCCGGCCTCATACTCGACGAGGTCACCGCTGAACAGCACCTTTTCCTCCTCCACCCAGGCGATGGTGTCGCCGCGCGTGTGGCCATGCCCCGGGCTCCAGATCTGCACCACCACACCGCCGAGGTTGATGGACAGCTTGCCGGGCTTCTCCCCCTTGGTCGGGTCCCCGCCACCGATCACCATGCTCGGCCAGGTCAGGCCAGGAATGGAATCGGCACCGCGGAACAGGCGCGGGAAGCGCTCCATCTCGCTCTTCATGTCCTGCGCACCACGTTCCTGGATCAGCTCCAGCGTGCCCTGGCTGGCGATGATTTCGGTCGCACCTTCGGCGAAGTAGGCGCTGGCGCCCAGCACGCGCACCGCGTGGTAGTGGGTGAGCAGTACGTACTTGATGGGCTTGTCGCTGACGGTGCGGATCTTGGCGATCAGGTCGCGCGCCATGGCCGGCGTGGCGGTGGCGTCGCTGACCATGATGAAGTCGTCGCCAATGATGACGCCCGAGTTCGGGTCGCCTTCGGCGGTGTAGGCCCAGCAGTGCGGGCTCAGCTGTTCAAACGTGATCTTCTTGTCTTCCAGGTCGGCCTGGGAAGCAAAGGCTTTGCTCATGTCGGGGTCTCCGTGGGTGTGGCGGGGCTGTCCTTGAATTTTACCTAAGCGAAATCTATTTCTTATTCGTAAACAATGACCATTATTAGAGGATGGTTATTCGGTCTTTCCCAGGCCGCCTTCGAGCATGGCGACCACCTCGTCGGCAAAGGCCGCGTAGCTCATGGCCCCGCCGGGGCGCAGCCAGGTGAAGGTCCAGTTGATCATGCCGAACAGCATCATGGTCAGCGCCGTCTGGTTGACCGGGTTCACGCGCTGCGGGTAGGCGCGCCGCAGGAAGCGGGTGAAGGCCGCCACCACATCGCGCTGGCGATTGACAATCAGCTGGCGCTGCGTTTCGCCCAGGAACTTGGTGTCGGACACCAGGGCCTGGTGGCGGGTGGCGGAGTTCTCATACTCGGTCAGAAATGCCCGCACCAGCTCATTGAGGGCCTCGCGCTCGGACAGGTTCTTGCGCTGGGCGCGTGCCTCCGCCTCGCCGATCAGGGCCA
>JALOSN010000072.1 GCA_025458415.1 Hydrogenophaga sp. | reverse complement strand
GTGGGCGACCAGGCCTGCGGCGAAAGCGGTGACGGACGCATGCTGGAGCCGGACGAGCTGCTGTACGAGCTGACGCGCTTCTTCACCCCCAAGCTGCTGGCCGGTCACCATGTGCTGGTGAGCGCCGGGCCGACCTTCGAGGCCATCGACCCGGTGCGGGGTCTGACCAACCTGTCCAGTGGCAAGATGGGTTTTGCCATTGCCCGCGCGGCCCATGAAGCGGGCGCCCAGGTCACGCTCGTGGCCGGTCCAGTGGCCTTGGCGACGCCGCGCGGGGTGGGGCGCATCAATGTCAAGTCGGCGCTGAACATGCAGAAGACACTCAACGTGCTGGCGCAGACCTGCAGCGTGTTTGTCTCGGCAGCCGCGGTGGCCGACTGGCGACCCTCCAGCGAGGCGACCCAGAAGATCAAGAAGGATGGCAGCGGCGACGTGCCGACGCTGTCGTTCATCGAGAACCCGGACATCCTGGCCGGCATTGCGGCCAGCGCGCGTGCCCAGAGTGGCGCGTTGTATTGCGTGGGCTTTGCGGCCGAGAGCCACGATCTGATCCAGCACGCCCAGGCCAAGCGGGTGCGCAAGGGCGTGCCCCTGCTGGTGGGCAATATTGGCCCGGATACGTTCGGGCAGGATGACAACGCCCTGCTGCTGGTCGATGAGCAGGGCACCACCGAGCTGCCGCGCGCCAGCAAGCTGGTTCTGGCCCGGCAACTGGTGCAGGAGATCGCCCGGCGCTTGCCCGGCAAGGCCGCCTGAGCCTGGAGCGGCTGTTCGGCGCGCTTGTTTCAGGACCGGGCTGGGACTATCATTCGTAGAATAAGCAATTGCTTATTTGCGGATCGAGTCCGAGGAGACCGTCATGAACACGAAACCGGACCTCCTGAGCCACCAGGCACAAGAGGGAACGCGTCCCAACCGCCGTCAGTGGTTGCGCGCCAGCGCCGGCTTGGGTCTGGGAGCGGCCTCGCTCGCTCTGGTCCCCGAGGTTCGGCTTTTTGCACAGCAACTGCAGGAATTCATTGCCGGGCCTGCGGTGCCGGACATCCGGCCGGAGCAGCTCTCGAGGCACGTCTGGATGATCTATGCCAAGGATGGTTTCCCGACCCAGGAGAACCAGGGCATGATGGCCAATGTGCTGTTTGCGGTGACGGCCAAGGGTGTGGTGGTCATGGACAGCGGTGGTTCACTGCAGATCGGCGACATGGCCATCCGCATGATCCGGACCGTAACCGACAAACCGGTTGTTGCAGTGTTCAACAGCCATTACCACGGCGACCACTGGCTGGGCAACCACGCCTTTGTCAATGCCTTCGGCAAAGACCTGCCCATTTATGCCCTGGCCCACACGATGGAGCAGATCAAGGGGCATGAGGGCAACCTCTGGCGCAGCCTCATGGAGCGCTGGACCAACCAGGCCACCATGGGCACCCAGGTGGTGGCGCCCAACCGGGCGGTGGAGCACGGGCAGGTGTTCGATTTCGGCGACGTCCAGATACGCCTGCACCATTACGGCAAGGCCCATACGCCGTCGGACCTGTGCCTTCAGGTGGTACAGGATCGGCTGACCTACGTGGGTGACATCGCGATGGAGAACCGCATTGCCAACATGGATGACGGCTCCTACCCGGGCACGTTCAGGTACTACGACCAATTGAAGAAGGCAGCCGGTGAGCAGGTGTGGGTGCCAGGTCATGGGCGGGGCAGCAAGACCCTGCTGGACACCTACGGTGAGTTCATGAAGGGCATCTGGGAGCCTTGCGTGCAGGCGGTCAAGGACGGGGTGCCGTTGGACGGCGCCAAGTCATTGGTGCTCAGGGACCCGCGCGTGGCCAACCGGGCGGCCAGCATGGCGGGCTTCGAGAGCAACATCGGCAAGTACACCAGCCTGGCCTATCTCGAAGCCGAGAAGGAAGCGTTCTGACATCGCCACTGGACGGACCTCAGGATGCCCTGGAGCCAGACCACCAGGGGAGCAGGCGCTTCATGGCCGCCACGTCGCCGCAGTGGTCTGCGGCATAGCCCGGCATGGCATTGAGGGTGGCCTGCCACGTGGGGTGCTTGAGGGTGCGAACCAGCGCCTGCACAGCGGGTGTGGTCAGGGCCGACTTGAGGCACACGATCAGGTAGCGTTCATCGGTCAGCGGTATGAACCCCAGGCCCAGCTGCTGAGCCGCATAGGCCGTGCCCAGCCCGGCATCGGCGGCGCCGGCCGCAACGGCCTGGGCCACCGCGGCGTGGGAGGCTTCGATGTGCTCGTAACCGTTGATGTCGATGGGATCGAGTCCTTGCAGGGCGAGCAGTTCATCGATCAGCAGGCGCGTGCCGGTGCCGCGGGCACGGTTGACGTAGCGCGCTTGAAGCCGGGCCACGTCGTCCAGTCCGTGCAGACGCAGCGGGTTGCCGCTGGCCACGATGAGTCCTTGGGTACGGCGAGCGAAACCGATGATCTTGTGAGTGCCCAGTCGCAGCAGGGGACGGTAGACGCGTGCGCTGTGGCTGCGGGCGTCGGCGAAGGGCTGGGTGTGAAACCCGGCCACGGTGCATCGCCCCTCGTTGAGCGCACGGATGGCGTCGACGCTGCCGCAGAAGCGCAGATCGAGGTGCAGGCGTGAAGCGCGAGGCCGTTCGGGCTGGCCCAGCCCGGCGGCGAAGTCCTGCAAGGCCGTCAGGGCGTGGTCATGGCTGGCATACATGACCAGTTCATGGCCGGTGGCTGCACCCTCGCTGTCGAGGACCTGCGAAAAAACACGCTCCAGATCCGCCTTGAGCGACGCCAGTTGCGGCCCCAGACGGGCCTGGGCCAGGCGTTCGGCCATCAGCAGGCGTTGCCCCACCGGGCTCAGCACGGCGGCCTGCCCGCGCTCCCACACCAGCAGCTCGTGCCCCAGTTCGGATTCCCACTGACGCAGCAGGCCCCAGACGTGCCGGTACGACAGGTCGAGTGCGCGAGCGGCAGCGGATATGGAGCCGCGTTCGTGCACCGCGTGCAGCACATCCATCATGGGGTTGCGCATGGGGGCGGCCGGAGCAGGCACAGCCGCATCGGGCCGCAGGGTGTAGGTGAGCTCGACGTGTCGCATGGCGCAAGTGTGCCTGACGCAGAAAGATATGCAGTTGATCTCCTATGTGAAGCCGTTCATATCGCGTCTGCACGTAGCCGAAATCGGCGCTGCCCTGGTTATGCTGCGACGCCATGAATACCTTTTCCGAAAGCTTTTCGACATCCCTGCAATTGCTGCTGTCAGGAGATCCGGGACTGTGGACCATCGTGATGCGTTCGCTGGGCGTCAGTGCCACCGCCTGCCTGATCGGCTGCGTCATCGGATTGGCTCTCGGGGCCTGGCTTGGTGTGCTGCGTTTCCCGGGACGGGACGCCGTGCTGGTGGTGCTCAACACTTTGCTGGCCCTGCCCGCGGTGGTGGTGGGTCTGGTCATCTACCTGCTGCTCTCGCGCTCGGGACCTTTGGGCTTCCTGGGCTGGCTGTTCAGCTTTCAGGCCATGGTGCTGGCCCAGGTGGTGCTGGTGGTGCCGGTGGTCACGGCGCTGACCCGCCAGGTGGTGGAGGACGCCGACCGCGGTCACGGTGAACAACTGGCTTCCATGGGGGCGGGGCGCTGGATGCGCAGCCTGATCCTGGCCTGGGATGAGCGCTTTGCCCTGTTGACCGTGGGCATCACGGCTTTTGGTCGCGCCATTTCGGAAGTGGGCGCCGTGATGATCGTGGGCGGCAACATCGAAGGCTTCACACGGGTGATGACCACTGCCATTGCACTGGAGACCAGCAAGGGCGACCTGCCACTGGCGCTGGGCCTGGGCCTGGTGTTGCTGGGTGTGGTGCTGCTGCTCAACGCGTTGATCGGGTTGCTGCGCCGCTGGCGTGAGCGCGCGGACACCTTGCCGTCAGGGCTGATGGCGACATGACCGGCATGCCGATGAACGATGTGGTGGTGTCGCTGGACCGTGTGTCTGTCCGCCTGGGGTCGGCGGCACAGGTACCGGCATTGAATGGTGTGAGCCTGAAGGTGCGTACCGGGGAGCGCGTGGCCCTGGTGGGTGCCAACGGCAGCGGAAAGAGCACCCTGTTGCGCAGCCTGCACGGCCTGTTGCCGGTGAGCGAGGGCGACCTGCGCCTGTTGCCTGGCGTACGCATGGCCATGCTGTTCCAGCGGCCGCATCTGCTGCGGCTGAGCGTGCGGCGCAACGTGGCCCTGGGCCTCTGGTTGTCGGGCGTGGCGTGGCGTGAGGCTGGAGCACGCGCAGAGCAGGCGCTGCGGCGTGTCGGACTGGACCACCTGGCCTCGCGCAACGGGCGGGCCTTGTCCGGGGGGCAGCAGCAGCGCGTGGCGCTCGCGCGAGCCTGGGCTTTGCGCCCCGATGTCTGGCTGCTGGACGAGCCCACGGCCAGCCTGGACCCGCATGCCAAGCGCGAGGTCGAAGTACTCATCGCGGACTTCGGCAGGGAGCCTGCCGGGCCAGGAAGACGCCCCCCGACGTTTGTCTTTGCCAGCCACAACCTGGGACAGGTCAAGCGCCTGGCCAGCCGGGTCATCTATCTGGAGCAGGGCCGCGTGCTGGCCGATCTGCCCGTGGGCGATTTTTTCAACCAGGAGCGCCTGGCGGCATGTTCGCCGCAGGCCAGTGAGTTTGTCAGGGGAGAATCCGCTTGAGAGCCTTCCGCTTGTCCCGTCGTGCGGTCGTCCACGTGCTGGCCGAGGTGGGCGTGGTCTCAGCTGTTTTGCTGGGCGTCACTGCCGCCCAGGCACAGAGCAGCATCGTCGTCGCCTCGACCACATCCACCGAGCAGTCGGGCCTGTTCGGTCACATCCTGCCGCAGTTCAAGCGGGCCACTGGCATCGACGCGAAGGTGGTGGCCCTGGGTACGGGCCAGGCCATCGACATGGCGCGCCGTGGCGATGCCGACGTGCTGTTCGTGCACGACAAGGTGGCCGAGGAAAAGTTCGTGGCCGACGGTTTTGGCGTCAAGCGGCTGGAGGTGATGTACAACGACTTCGTGCTGGTGGGGCCCAAGGCCGATCCGGCGGATACCAAAGGCAACGACATTGTGGCCGCACTCAAGAAAGTGGCCACCTCCAGCTCAGCTTTCATTTCCCGAGGTGACAAGAGCGGCACCCACGCCGCAGAGCTGCGTTTCTGGCAGATGACGGGCACCGAGGCCAACAAGGGCAGCGGCTACAGGGAGTGTGGCTGCGGCATGGGGCCAGCGCTGAACATCGCTGCATCCAGTGGCGCCTATGTGCTGACCGATCGAGGCACCTGGCTGAGCTTCAGGAACCGGGGCGATCTGGACGTATTGGTTCAGGGCGACCAGCGCCTGTTCAACCAGTACGGCGTGGTGCTGGTCAGCAGCGCCAGGCACCCCCATGTCAAGACCGCCGAAGGCCGGAAGTTCGTCGACTGGGTGACGGGTTCGGCCGGTCAGGCGGCCATTGCCAGCTACAGGGTCGGGGGCCAGCAGCTGTTCTTTCCGAATGCGCGGATGCCTTGACGAACATGTCGGGCGTACGTCTGTTCCATTTCTGAACACCAGTCTGCCGATGTTGGCGTGGCATGCTTCTTGTTGCAGTATCGGGTGTGCGCCGGACTGCCATCGCCTGCAGGTGATCGGGCGACACGGCGACACGTTGCGGAGACAACCATGAAACCAGAGTCCATCCTTGTTCCCACAGTCATACAGGCCGCCATCTGGCTGGCCCTGGCCGGCTCCGCGCATGCGCAGACGGTTCTGCAGGAGGTGGTGGTCACTGCCAACCGGCAGGAGCAACAGAGCTTTGACGCCCCGGCGGCCATCCAGGCGGTCGGGCGCGATGTGATCGGGATCGCTGGGGCCGCCGGCCCACAGGTGAACCTGTCGGAGTCGCTCAACCGGGTGCCGGGCATCACCGTGCTCAACCGCCAGAACTACGCCCAGGACCTGCAGCTGTCCATTCGCGGATCGGGCTCGCGCTCGCCCTTCGGCATCCGTGGGTCGAGGTTGATTGTGGATGGCATCCCCGCCACCATGCCCGACGGCCAGGGGCAGGCCTCGACCATCAGCCTGCCATCGGCCGCGCGCATCGAGGTGCTGCGGGGGCCGCTGGCGCAGCTGTACGGCAACTCGTCGGCGGGCGTGGTACAGGTGTTCACGGCCGACGGACCCGCA
>JALOSN010000071.1 GCA_025458415.1 Hydrogenophaga sp. | reverse complement strand
GACTGCATCGCCTCGGGTGCCATGTGGGTGGACATGCAGGCCACCGGTGTGGATATCCTGATCTCGGCGCCACAGAAGGGCTGGAGCAGCTCGCCCTGCTGCGCCATGGTCATGCTCAGCGAGCGCGCCCGCGCGGCCATCGACGCCACACAGAGCACCACCTTTGCCATGGATCTGAAGAAGTGGCTGCAGATCATGGAAACCTACGAGGGGGGTGGCCACGCCTACCACACCACCCTGCCGACCGACGCGCTGCAGCGCCTGCGTGACACCATGGCCGAGACCGAAGCCTATGGCTATGCCAGGGTGCGCGACGAACAGGTGGCGCTCGGGCGGGCCGTCCGGTCCCTGCTGGAGCGGCACGGGTTCCCCAGCGTGGCCGCGCCAGGTTTCCAGGCGCCGGGTGTGGTGGTCAGCTACACCACCGACCCCGACATCCAGAACAGCAAGAAATTCCTGGCGGCCGGCCTGCAGACCGCCGCGGGTGTGCCACTGCAGTGCGATGAAACTGCCGAGTTCAGGACATTCCGCGTGGGCCTGTTCGGGCTGGACAAGTGGCACGACGTGAACGCCACCGTGGAGCATCTGGAGCAGGCCCTGCGCACGGTCGCTCCTGGCCAGCCCACCACGGCATAGTCAGGCCCGGTCGGCTTACAGACCGATACCTTCTTTGCCGCGGGTTAGCCAACGCACGGGAACACCCCGCGCCCAGGAGCCTCCCACAGACTGTTGCTCATCCGAAGCGACAGTCTGTTCAACACGCAAGGAGGTTTCATGAAACACACCACACGAATGCTGGCCGTTGCAGCGGCATCCCTGACCGCACTGGGTGCCCACGCACAAGGTGTCTATGGCGAGCTCGGCTACAGCTCGCTGGAGTACGAGGAAAACAGCCCCGCATTCCGCAGCACCATCAAGCCAGGCATGGTCCGCGGCATCGTGGGCTACGAGCTCTCCCCCAACCTGGCGGCCGAGGCCATGCTGGGTCTGGGCATGGGTTCGGATGATGTGCGCGTGGGAGGCGTGACGGTCAAGGGCAAGGTCGACAACATGGTCGGTGCCTTCATCAAGCCCAAGTTCAAGATCGGCGAATCGTTCGAGCTGTTCGGCCGGCTCGGTGCCACCAGCACCAAGGTCAGCGCCAGCAGCGGCGGCTTCAGCGTGTCGGACCGCGGCACCGGTCTGGCGTACGGAGGTGGCGCCAGCTATGCATTCACGCCCCGGCTGTCCCTGAATGCCGACTACATGAACTACTACGACCGCAAGGGCGTCAAGGTCGACGGCATCACCGTGGGCATGGGCTTGCGCTTCTGACCGGGCGCCTGTCCTGACCGGGCCGCACCCGGGACCGGTGCGGCCTTTTCTTCAGGGCAGCAGGATGGTGCAGCCGGTGGTGGCACGGGCTTCCAGGCTTTCGTGCGCCTGCCTCACGTCGGCCAGTGCAAAGCGCTGGTCGATGCGGATCTTCACCTGCCCGCCGCCCACCACGTCGAACAGGTCGTTGGCCATGACCTGGGTGCGTTCGCGGCTGCTGATGTGGGTGAACAGGGTCTGGCGCGTCACATAGAGTGAGCCCTTGGGTCCGAGGATGCCCGGCGAAAAGGGGGCGACCGGACCGCTGGCGTTGCCGAAGCTGACCATCAGGCCGAAGGGCCGCAGGCAGTCGAGCGAACCTTCCCAGGTGTCCTTGCCGACCGAGTCGTAGACCACCTTGACGCCCTGGCCACCGGTGATGTCCTTGACCCGCTGGGTGAAGTTTTCGGTCCGGTAATTGATGGTGAACTCGGCACCGTGTTCGGCCGCCAGGGCACATTTTTCATCGGTGCCGGCGGTTCCGATCAGCCGCAGACCCAGCGCCCGTGCCCATTGGCAGGCGATCAGGCCGACGCCACCGGCGGCCGCATGAAACAGCACGAAATCACCTGGCTCCAGACCCTCGACCGGCTTGCAGCGCTTGAGCAGGTACTGGGCCGTCAGGCCCTTGAGCATCATGGCCGCACCGGTCTCGAAGTCGATGGCATCGGGCAGCTGACAGACGTTCATGGCGGGCATCACGCGCACCTCGCTGTAGCTGCCCGGCGGATTGGCGGCATAGGCGGCGCGATCACCGATCTTCAGGTGCGTGACCCCTTCACCCACAGCCTCGATCACGCCCGCACCCTCCATCCCCAGCGACAGCGGCAGCGGCAGGGCATACAGGCCGCTGCGCTGGTAGACGTCGATGAAGTTCAGGCCGATCGCATGGTGACGGATGCGTACCTGGCCCGGGCCCGGATCACCCACCTCCACCGTGTCGAGGACAAGTTGTTCGGGTCCGCCATTGGCGTGGATGCGCACGGTACGGCTGCTGATGGTCATTCGGGTCTCCTCAGGATGGTTTGTCTTCCCGGACGACAGCCCGGGGTGTCCAGTGCCCGATGCTGCCACGAAACCGCGCTTTCGCGTGCGCGACAGTGCCTTGAACCTCGCCTGCCGCAGGGCATGCCCGGGTTGCTACAGTGCGGGCATGCCCGATCCCACCACCCACCGCCTGACAGTGGGCACCGCCGCCCTGCTGGTCATCCCGCCACTGATGTGGGCCGGCAATGCGGTCGTGGGCCGGATGATGCAGGGGGTGGTGCCGCCGGTGACACTGAACTTCATGCGCTGGGTGCTGGCCTTTGCCATCATGGTGCCGCTGGCTGCCTGGGTGCTGCGGCGGGGCAGCGGGTTGTGGCCCCACTGGCGTCGTTTTGCCTTGCTGGGGCTGCTGGGCGTGGGTCTGTACAACGCGCTTCAGTACCTGGCCCTGAAGACGTCCACCCCCATCAACGTCACGCTGGTGGCCGCGAGCACGCCGGTCTGGATGCTGCTGATGGGCCGGCTGTTCTTTGGTGCCGGTGTCTCGCGTCGGGCTGCCTTGGGCGCGCTGCTGTCGCTGACCGGTGTCGCGGTGGTGCTGACGCGGGGTGAGCTGGGCGCGCTGGCCGGCGTGCGGCTGGTGCCGGGCGACGGGTGGATGCTGCTGGCTTCCATGGTCTGGGCCTGGTACAGCTGGCTGCTGGTTCGGCCACCCGAGGGTGGCTACCCACCCCATATCCGCAGCGATTGGGCCGCCTTCCTGCTGGGGCAGATGGTGTTCGGCCTGGGCTGGTCTGCGCTGATGACCGGTGGAGAGTGGCTGCTCCCGCAGCCGGCCGGTGGTGCGGTGAACAGCATCCAGTGGGGCTGGCCGCTGGTGGCCGCCCTGCTGTACGTGGCCATCGGCCCTTCGGTGCTGGCTTACCGCTGCTGGGGTGCCGGCGTGGCCCGGGTGGGGCCTGCGGTGGCTGGGTTCTTTTCCAACCTCACGCCGCTGTTCGCGGCCATCATGTCGGCCCTGCTGCTGGGCGAAGCGCCTCGGCTGTTCCATGCTGCGGGTTTTGTTCTGATTGTCGGTGGCATCCTGGTGTCGTCCAGCCGACGAACCTGATGGTTCCTGCACCACCTGGAGTCCTTTGATGAACCTCCCCATCACCGAATGCGACGCCAGCGCCCTGTCCGAGGCCATCCATGCCGGGTCGGTTTCGTGTGTCGAGGTCATGCGGTCCTGCCTGGAACGCATCGACCGCCTGAACCCACGGCTCAACGCCATCGTCAGCCTGCGGCCTGCGCAAGATCTGTTGGCCGAGGCGGTGCAATGCGACCAGGAGATCGCCGCCGGCCAGTCGCGTGGCTGGCTGCATGGCCTGCCTCACGCCATCAAGGACACCTCGGCCGCGGCGGGCCTGCCCACGACCTACGGCTGTCGCCTGCTGGCGGGCAACACCGCGCGCAGCGACAGCATCATGGCAGCGCGCATCAAGGCCGCCGGTGCCATCGTGATGGGCAAGACCAATGTGCCCGAGTTCGGCCTGGGCTCGCACACCTTCAACGAGCTGTTCGGACTGACGCGCAACGCCTGGGACCCAGCCGTCAGCGCAGGCGGCAGCAGCGGTGGCGCCTGCGCCGCGCTGGCCGCGCGCCTGCTGCCGGTGGCCGACGGTTCGGACTTCATGGGCTCGCTGCGCAACCCGGCCGCCTGGCACAACCTGTTCGGCCTTCGCCCCAGCCAGGGCCTGGTACCCTTCGGACCCGGCCCCGAGGTCTGGATCAGCCAGCTCGGCACGGAAGGGCCGCTGGCGCGCAGCGTGCGCGACCTGACCCGCCTGCTGGCCACCCAGGCTGGCCACGATGCGCGCGTGCCGCTGTCCTGGTCTGACCCGGTGCTGGGCAACCTGGCCGAGCGCCTGCCCACCGACGCCAGCCCCCTGCAGGGCCTGCGCATCGGCTGGTGGGGTGACCTGAACGGGCACCTGGCCACCGAGCCCGGCGTGCTCACGGCCTGCGAATCGGCGCTGGCGCGCCTGGCCCGCGCCGGGGCCCGTGTGGAGCCGCTGGCACCCGGTTTCGACCCCGAAGCGCTCTGGCAGACCTGGCTGGTCTGGCGCCAGGCGCTCACGGCGCCACGCGTGGCCGCCGTGCTGGCGCTGCCGGGCGGGCGAGAGAAGCTCAAGCCCGAGGCTCTATGGGAACACGACCAGGCGCAGGGGCTGGGCTTTGCCACGTTCGAGCGGGCCTGCCAGGCACGCACGGCCTATCTGCACCAGCTGCTGGCCGCGTTCGAGCAATATGACCTGATCGCGCTGCCGGCCGCCCAGTGCTGGCCCTTCCCGGTCGAGCAACGTTGGCCCCGTGATGTCGGGGGTCGTGCCATGGACACCTACCACCGCTGGATGGAGTGCACCATCTACGCCACCCTGGCCGGTGCCCCGGCCATCAGCGTGCCGGCCGGCTTCCACCCCAACGGCAGCTGGCCCATGGGCCTGCAGCTGATCGCCCGGCCGAGGCATGATGCGCTGCTGCTGCGCTGGGCGGCGGCCTACGAGACGCTGGTTGGGGACTGGATGTCCGTCCGGCCCCAGCTGGCTCAGTAGCCAATCGGGCGGGACCCCGGACCAGCGGCCGGATCAATACGTCCCTGGGTACAGGCCGCCATCGGGCAGGATGTTCTGCCCGTTGATGTAGCCCGCGTGCACGCTGCACAGGAAAGCGCAGATGGCGCCGAACTCTTGCGGATGGCCGAAGCGCCGGGCCGGAATCTGGCCCATCTGGCTGGCCCGGATGTCGTCCACGGCCTTGCCGGTCTTGCTGGCGGCGCTGGCCAGGGTGGCCTGCAGACGGTCGGTGTCGAACTTGCCGGGCAGCAGGTTGTTGAGGGTGACCCCTTTGGCTGCGATGCCGCTGCGCGCCAGGCCGGCGACAAATCCGGTCAGGCCGCTGCGCGCACCATTGGACAGACCCAGGATGTCGATGGGCGCCTTGACCGCGCTGCTGGTGATGTTGACGACACGTCCGAAGCCGCGCCCGGCCATGCCGTCGACCGTGGCCTTGATCAGCTCGATGGGCGTGAGCATGTTGGCGTCGACCGCCTTGATCCAGGCCTCGCGGTCCCAGTCGCGGAAGTCGCCGGGCGGCGGACCACCGGCGTTGGTGACCAGAATGTCGAAGTCCGAACCCGGACCGCCCGGCGCGGCGAACGCGGCGGCACGGCCTTCGGGGGTGGTGATGTCGGCGGCCACGGCCAGCACCCGCGCCCCCGGCGCGTCGCGGCGGATGCACTCGGCCGAGGCCTGGAGCACATCAGCGCCACGTGCCACCATCACCACATTCACGCCTTCGGCGGCCAGGGCCTGCGCGCAGCCCAGGCCCAAACCCTTGCTGGCACCACAGACCAGCGCCCATCTGCCTCCGATACCCAGGTCCATTCCTGTCTCCTTGAAATCGATTGAAGGCCCCTAGCGCCCGCCGGTGGCGCCCGGCCGCGTCACCAGGAACACCCCGGCGACCACCAGCACCGTGCCAGCCAGGATCCAGGCATTGAACGGTTCGTCCAGGATCAGCACACCCATGGCGATGGTGGACATGGGGCCGATCATGCCGGTCTGCGCCGCCAGGCCGGCG
>JALOSN010000070.1 GCA_025458415.1 Hydrogenophaga sp. | reverse complement strand
TACACGCGCCAGGCGCATGTGGAAAAAGTGGCTTGAGGAGGTCGACATGGACATGCGCGTCAACCCCAAGGCGAAGATGAAGCTGGTGATGGTCGGCAATGGCATGGCCGGTGTGCGCACACTGGAAGAGCTGCTCAAGATGGCGCCCGACCTGTACGACATCACCGTGTTCGGCGCCGAGCCGCACCCCAACTACAACCGCATCCTGCTCAGCCCCGTGCTGGCGGGCGAGCAGACGCTGGACCAGATCGTGCTCAACGACTGGTCCTGGTACACCGACCATGGCATCACGCTGCACGCCGGTATCAAGGTGACCGACGTGGACCGCGTCAGGCGCGTGGTCACCGGCGTCAACACCGAGGGTCAGGCTGTCACGGCCCAATATGACCGCCTGATCATGGCCACCGGCTCCAACCCGTTCATCCTGCCCATCCCCGGCAAGGACCTCATGGGCGTGCTGGCCTACCGCGACATCGCCGACACGCAGGCGATGATCGACGCCGCCGCGCAATACCAACACGCGGTCGTCATCGGTGGCGGCCTGCTGGGCCTGGAAGCGGCCAACGGTCTGATGAAGCGCGGCATGCAGGTCAGCGTGGTGCACGTTGCCCCCTGGCTCATGGAGCGTCAGCTGGACGACGTGGCAGGCAAATTGCTGCAGCAGTCGCTGGAAGAACGCGGCATGAATTTCCTGATCGGCGCCCAGACGCAGGAACTGGTCGGAGGAGACGATGGCCGTGTGAAGTCGGTCAGATTCAAGGATGGCAGCGAAGTGCCGGCGGACCTGGTGGTCATGGCGGTGGGGATCCGTCCCAACACCGCACTGGCCGAGAAGATGCGCCTGCACGTCAACCGCGGCATCGTGGTCAGCGACACCTTGCAGACCGTGACCGACCCACGCATCTACGCGGTGGGCGAATGCGCGGCGCACCGCGGCATCGCCTATGGCCTGGTGGCGCCGCTGTTCGAGCAGGGCAAGGTGCTGGCCACGCACCTGGCCGAGTTCGGCATTGGCCGCTACACCGGCTCGCTCACCTCGACCAAGCTCAAGGTCACCGGCATCGACCTGTTCAGTGCGGGCGACTTCATGGGCGGCGAAGGCACGGAAGAGATCGTGATGAGCGACCCCTTCGGCGGTGTCTACAAGAAGCTGGTGATCAAGGACGACCAGCTGGTGGGTGCCTGCCTGTACGGCGACACGGTGGACGGCAGCTGGTACTTCAAGCTGTTGCGCGAAGGGCGCAAGATCCACGACATCCGGGACAAGCTGATGTTTGGCGAGTCGAACATCGGCGATGCCGGCCATGCCGGCCAGAACAAGGCCGCGGCCATGGCCGACAGCGACGAGGTCTGCGGCTGCAATGGCGTGACCAAGGGCACCATCTGCAAGGCCATCAAGGACAAGGGCCTGTTCACACTCGACGAGGTGAAGAAGCACACCAAGGCCAGCGCCAGCTGCGGCTCCTGCACCGGCCTGGTCGAGCAGATCCTCATGGCCACGGTGGGTGCCGGCTATTCGGCCACGACCAAGAAGAAAGCCATCTGCGGCTGCACCGAGCACAGCCACCAGGACGTGCGCGACGCGATCCGCGAGCAGAAGCTGCTGACCATCGCCGACACCTTCAAGGCCCTGGGCTGGAAGACGCCCAACGGCTGCGCCACCTGCCGCCCGGCCGTCAACTACTACCTCATCAGCACCTGGCCCAAGCAGGCCAAGGACGACCCACAGAGCCGCTTCATCAACGAGCGCTCGCACGCCAACATCCAGAAGGACGGCACCTACAGCGTCATTCCGCGCATGTGGGGCGGCGAGACCACGGCCGACGAGCTGCGCCGCATCGCCGACGCGGTGGACAAATACCAGATCCCGACGGTCAAGGTCACCGGTGGCCAGCGCATCGACCTGCTGGGCGTGAAGAAGGAGGACCTGGTCAACGTCTGGAGGGACATCGGCATGCCCTCGGGCCACGCCTACGCCAAGGCACTGCGCACGGTGAAGACCTGTGTGGGCAGCGAATGGTGCCGCATGGGCACGCAGGACAGCACCCAGATGGGCAAGGACCTGGAACGCGCCATGTGGCGCATGTACGCGCCGCACAAGGTGAAGTTCGCCGTCAGCGGCTGCCCGCGCAATTGCGCCGAGGCCGGCATCAAGGACGTGGGCATCATCGGCGTCGACTCGGGCTGGGAGATGTACGTGGCCGGCAATGGGGGCATCAAGACCGAGGTGGCGCACTTCCTGGTCAAGCTCAAGACCGCCGAGGAGGTCATGGAGTACACCGGCGCCTTCATGCAGCTCTACCGGCTCGAAGGCTGGTACCTGGAGCGCACCGTCCACTACGTCAACCGGGTGGGTCTGGACTATGTGAAGAAGCGCATCCTCGACGACGCCGAAGGTCGAAAAGCACTCTGGGAACAGCTGCAATTCGCACTCGACGGTGAGCCTGACCCGTGGTTCGAATTCAGCAAGGCTGCGGTGGACACGCGCCAGTTCGTTCCGATCAAGGCCGTCTCGGCCGCCACCGAAGGGAGTACCGCATGAGCGCCGCGCCGGGCCGCCCCAAGCATGCTCGCACCGCAGTGCGAAGCACGGAGGACCTTTCATGATTGCCGCAGCCTGGACTCCGATCTGCCGTGTCGAGGACATTCCCGTGCTCGGCTCGCGACGCGTGGAGCGCGAGCGGGGCCTGGACGTGGCCATTTTCCGCAACGACCAGGATGCCGTGTTCGCCCTGCTCGACCGCTGCCCGCACAAGGGTGGCCCGCTGTCGCAAGGCATCGTGTTCGGCACACACGTGGCCTGCCCGCTGCACAACTGGACCATCGGTCTGTGCGACGGCCAGGCCTCGGCACCCGACGAGGGTTGCACGCCGAAGTTCAGTGTCAAGGTGGAGGAAGGACAGGTGTATCTGGACGCGCACGAACTGGCGACGCAGGCGATCGATCTGGAAAGACCGGTGGCTGGCCCACAGAAACGTGGCCCCCACGCTCCACCGCTGCGCGGGTCGCTGCCCCCCGGGGGGGCTGATCCGGCTTGGGGCGGCCCGGCGCCGGATCGTCGCGCGTCGAAAGCCTGACCCCATGACCCAAACCCGCTCCACCTGTCCGTACTGTGGTGTGGGCTGCGGCGTCATCATCGAAAGCGATGGCCTGCAGATCACCGGTGTGCGCGGCGACCCGGATCACCCGGCCAACTTTGGCAAGCTCTGCACCAAAGGCAGCACGCTGCACCTGACGGCCACGCCCGCCGTCACCCGACAGACCAGGCTGCTGCAACCCATGCGCCGTCCCCAGCGCGGCCAGGCACCGGTCGCGATCAGTTGGGACGCCGCGCTTGATCAGGTCAGCGCGGAGTTTGGCCGCATCACCCGTGAGCACGGTCCCGACGCCGTGGGCTTCTACATCAGCGGCCAGCTGCTGACCGAGGACTACTACGTCTTCAACAAGGTGGCCAAGGGCCTGATCGGCACCAACAACATTGACACCAATTCGCGCCTGTGCATGAGCAGCGCGGTGGCGGGCTACAAGCTCACCCTGGGCGCCGACGCTCCACCCACCTGCTATGACGACGTGGACCACGCAGGCTGCCTGTTCATCGTCGGCAGCAACGCGGCCTACGCCCACCCCATCCTGTTCCGCCGCATCGAGGCCGCGAAGCAGAACAACCCGGCCATGAAGGTGATCGTGGCCGACCCGCGCCGCACCGACACCGCCGAACTGGCCGACCTCTACCTGCCGCTGCAGCCGGGCACCGACGTGATGCTGTTCCACGGCCTGCTGCACATCATGTTGTGGGAAGGCTGGACGGATGCCGCCTACATCGCCGCGCGGACCAACGGCTTCGACGAGCTCAAGGCGCTGGTGCGGGACTGCACGCCCGATCTGGTGGCGCAGACCTGTGGCATTCCCAAGGACGACCTGTTCAAGGCCGCACAGTGGTTCGCCACCTCGCCCGCCACCCTGAGCCTGTATTGCCAAGGCCTGAACCAGAGCAGCAGCGGCACCGCGAAGAACGCCACGCTCATCAACCTGCACCTGGCGACCGGCCAGATCGGCAAACCCGGGGCCGGCCCCTTCAGCCTGACCGGCCAGCCCAACGCCATGGGCGGGCGCGAAGTCGGCGGCCTGGCCAACCTGCTGTCCGCCCACCGCGACCTGGTCAACCCCGCGCACCGCGCCGAGGTGGCCGCGCTCTGGGGCGTTGCCGATGTGCCTTCGAAACCCGGCAAGACCGCGGTCGAGATGTTCCAGGCCGCGGCCGACGGCGAGATCAAGGCGCTGTGGATCGCGTGCACCAACCCGGCGCAGTCCATGCCCGACCAGGCCACGGTGCGCCGCGCGCTGCAGCGCGCGGAGTTCGTGGTGGTGCAGGAAGCCTTCGCCACCCCCGCCACCTGCGACTTCGCTGACCTGCTGCTGCCCGCCACCACCTGGGGCGAGAAGGATGGCACGGTCACCAACAGCGAGCGCCGCATCAGCCGGGTTCGCGCCGCCGTGCCACCAGCTGGCGAGGCGCGACACGACTGGCGGATTGCCGTCGATGTGGCGCAGCGGCTGGAAGCGCTGTTGCGCCCCGGTCAGCCCTCGCTGTTTCCCTACGGAACACCCGAGGCCATCTGGAACGAACACCGCGAGTCCACCCGCGGCCGCGACCTGGACATCTCGGGCCTCTCGTATGCCCTGCTGGAAGCACAAGGTCCGCAACAATGGCCGATGCCGGAAGGCACAAAACGGGGCAAGAAGCGGCTCTATGAAGACGGCATCTTCCCCACCTCCGATGGCAAAGCGCGCTTCGCCGCCCTGCCTTACCGTCCGGTCGCCGAGGCCCGTGAGTCGCGCTACCCGTTTTCCCTGACCACCGGACGACTGCGCGACCAGTGGCACGGCATGAGCCGCACCGGCATGCTGGGCCGGCTGTTCGGGCATGTGCCCGAGCCGACCGTGCAGATGAACCCGCACGACATGGACAGACGCCAGCTCAAGGACGGCGATCTGGTCCACGTCACCAGCAAGCGCGGCTCCATCGTTCTGCCGGCGCAGGGCTCCGGGACAGTACAACCCACGCAAGCCTTCATTGCCATGCATTGGGGGCCGGAGTACCTGAGCGGACGCAGCAGCCTGGGCGAACCGCTGGCGGGCGTCAACGCCTTGACCACCTCGGCGCATTGCCCCAGTTCCAGGCAACCGGAACTCAAGCACGCGGCGGTCAAGATCCTCAAGGCTGAGTTGCCCTGGACGCTGGTGGCCGCGGCCTGGCTGCCGGACGACATGGCCTTGACGACGCTGAGCTGCCTGCGCTCGCTGATGCCCTCGTTCGAGTTCGCGTCCTGCGTTCCGTTCGGACATGAGCGCACCGGTGTGCTGTTGCGTGCCGCTGCACACGAGCCCCCCGATGCTTCCTTGCTCGAACGGATCGAGGGCCTGTTGGGGCTCAGCGCCACCGACACGCTGCGCTATGCCGACAAACGCCGACGACAGCAGCGCAGCGTTCGCCTGCACCGTGGCGCCGACCAGAACGGGGACGCCACCCTGCTGGTGTCCTTCTTGCTGGCCGGCGACACCAGCGCCGAGTCCTGGATCAAGACCCTGCTGCAAGACCGGCTGCCGGCGGGCGAGTACGGCCGTCGCCTGCTGATGCCAGGGTCGGCCTCGCCAGCGGCGCTGGCCCCACAGAGCCCCCAGGTCTGCGCCTGTTTCAACGTCAGTGCGGATGCCATCCGTGGCGTACTGCCCCATTGCATGGGATCCGGGCAAGAACGGCTGGCACAACTGCAAGCACAGCTTCGTTGCGGCACCAACTGCGGATCCTGCGTGCCCGAGTTGCGCGGTCTGGTCCGGTCCGTCGCGGTTGCTGCCACGGCGCCTGCCACATATAACCCAGAGTCATCAGGCCTGACCGACAATTGCGCGCCATGGGCATCAGCCAGTACATCAAGGAAATCGGTCGCGGCAAGGAAGGCGCCCGTTCGCTCACGCGCGAACAGGCGGCAGACCTGTTCGCGCAAGTGCTGGATGGCACGGTGAGCGACCTGGAGCTCGGCGCCTTCTGCCTGGCGATGCGCATCAAGGGAGAAACGCCCGACGAGATGGCGGGCTTTCTGGATGCCACCCACCAGCGCCTGCATCGGCTACCCGATGCCGGCACCTGCACTGTGGTGCTGCCCAGCTACAACGGCGCCCGCAAATTGCCGGTCCTGACACCCCTTCTGGCGCTCTTGCTGGCCCGGGCAGGAGCAGCGGTGCTGGTGCACGGCACCGCGACCGAAGACCGGCGGGTCACCAGCGAGTCCGTCTTTGCCGCCCTGGGTCAGGCACCCGCCCAACCCTCGACAGCGCTTGAGCCCGGAACGTGCGCCTATGTCCCCACCGAAGCGCTGCACCCGGGCCTCAAGCGTTTGCTGGACGTGCGCCGCACGGTCGGACTGCGCAACCCTGGCCACAGCCTGGTCAAGCTGATGAACCCCTGCCGAGGCCCCGCCTTGATCGTGGGCAGCTACACCCACCCCGAATACGCCGTGTCCACCACCCCGAATACGCCGTGTCCATGGCCAGCACCTTTGCCCTGGTGGGCGCACACGCGCTGCTGTTGCGTGGCACCGAGGGCGAACCGGTGGCCGATGCACGCCGCACGCCACAGATGGACGCCTTCCACGAGGGCAAAAGAATGCTGCTCCAGCCTCCCCAGGAGGGCCCGCTTGCCGGCTTGCCCGACCTGCCCAGGGACATCTCGCCGCAGGCCACGGCCACCTACATCCGTGACGTACTGGACGGCCGCCTGCCCGTGCCCACACCGATCGCCCTGCAGGTGGCCCACATCCTGCGTGAAGTCTCTCGCCCCGCCACAACAGGCACAAACCGCCCATCGGCGGTCAGCACACCATGAACATGCCCGCCCCTGTCAATGTGGCGCAGGTCCGGGCGACCCGGAACTGCTGACCATCAAGGCGTCCAGGGCCATTGCTGCGGCCACCGTGCTGCTGGTGGACGATCTGGTGGGCGACGGCGTGCTGGCGTACGCCTCCCCGCAAGCGCGCATCGTGCACGTGGGCAAGCGCGGCGGCTGCAAGAGCACGCCGCAGGCCTTCATCGAAAAGCTCATGATCATGGCCGCGCGCGAAGGCGAGGTGGTGGTGCGACTCAAAGGCGGCGACCCTTTCATCTTCGGTCGGGGTGGCGAGGAAGTGGAGCACCTGCGCGCCGAAGGCATCGACGTGCAGGTCATCAACGGCATCACCGCCGGACTCGCCGGACTGACCTCGCTTGGCGCACCGCTGACCCACCGAGACCACGCCCACGGGGTGGTGTTCATCACGGGTCACGCCAAGCCGGGTGACACCGGCACCGACTGGCAGCAACTGGCGGCCACCGCACGCGACGCCAAACTGACTCTGGTCATCTACATGGGTGTTGCGGGCGCCGCACAGATCCAGGCCGACCTGCTGACCGGCCTTCCAGCCAGCACCCCGCTGGCCATCGTCCAGCATGCCACCCTGCCACAGCAGCGCCATGCCGTCACCACCCTGGGCGAGCTGACACACACGCTTGCGTGCAAAGGCCTGGGCAGCCCGGCCGTCATCGTGGTGGGCGATGTGGTCCGTGGCGTGTCTGCCATCGGCATGGACACCCCGGTCACCACCCGTCAGGCCGCCTGATCCGGCCCGCCTGAGGGTCAGGGGCTGCGGCTACACTGCGGCCGACCCCTCCGCGCGAGCCGATCCATGCCCAAACCCCTCCTCGAGCTATTCAGCAGCCACGGCGCGCTGGCCCCGGGGCGCGGACTGATCACCGGTGTGATGGCCCTGTCCCTGGCCATCCTGTGTTGTCTGGGGGTCATGGCCTTCCACTTTCCACAATACCTGACCACCCCCGAGCTGCGCCGCAGCTACGACGTTGGCCTGATGCGTCAACTGCTGTTCTGGTC
>JALOSN010000069.1 GCA_025458415.1 Hydrogenophaga sp. | reverse complement strand
TGGGCGCTGTCGATGGATTCGCGCCAGGCCAGCACCGCCCGGGCGTCGGCTCCCGGTGGCGCATCCAGGATGGCCATGCGGTGACGCCGGCCGTCTGCCGCATGGTCCAGCAGCAATTGCTGCTGCGTGCTTGCCAGGACGCCGTGGTCAGCATGGGCGTTGGCCATGCAGGCGGGCATGGCCACCAGGGAGATGTCCGGCTCATCGTCCAGACGCTTGAGGGCGGCGGCTGTCGCGTCCGGGAGGGCGGAATCTTGGGCCAGGTGGCCTGTGCTGACGATGTGAAGGCGCTGCCCGCCCTGGGCAAAGAAGGCGTGGGCAGCGTGTCCCATCAAGTGCACATGTCGGGTTGGCGCTGACACCGAGGCGTCCGGCACGCGCTCGAGCCCGCCATAGACAGCCTGGAACTCGGCGAAGCTGCGCAGCGGTGGCGACAGCGTGTCCACAGGACCGGATGCTGTCGGCCCCACGAATCCGCACACCCCCGTGGGGCGGGGTTCCACGGTCAACTGTGACGGCCGCAGTTCGGTGACGTAGGGGCCGGACAGGGCAAAACGTCGCATGGTGATTTCCCTGGTTTTCTGTTTTGGCGGGCCGGATACCCACCGCGCTGTTTGCGCGCGATTGTCGGCGGGCCCGTCGTTCAGCGCATCCCTCAAGCTGAGGACAGGCCCGCCCGGTCCGCTCAGACGGCGAGGAACAGGGTGGGATCCACCATCTGGCGGTTGAGCATCACACCCCAGTGCAGGTGCGGTCCGGTCGCCCTTCCCGTCGCCCCCACAGCACCCACTGGCTGGCCGGACAGCAAGCGATCGCCGGGCTGCACCGAGATCCGGCTGAGGTGGCACATCATGCTCAACAAGCCAGCGCCATGGTCCAGCCAAACCGTCAGGCCATTGAAGAAGTAGTTTCCGGTGTCCACCACCTCCCCGTCCAGTGCGGCGGTGACCGCAGTGCCCTGCGGGGCGGCGATGTCAATCCCGCTGTGGGGTTGCCGGGCCTGCCCATTGAACACCCTTCGCGCACCGAACGGACTCGAGAGTCTGCCCTTGACCGGAACCGACATGCGCAGCGCGACAGGGTTCCACAGCCAGTCAGGCGGAGCCTCCGAGATGCGCTGTGTGACCTGTCGCTGGTGGGCCTGCTCCCTTTGGTGCCGTGCCAGGTCTTCGGGGGACAGCTCCACCGTCCGGGGTTCCACCCGCAAGTGCTGTTCCGGGTAGCGGTGGGGCTCGACCGTGTAAGGCACAGTGCGCTTTGCCCCGCCCGGCAACTGGCAGTCGATCTGGTAGCTGCCGGGCTCGGCCGACAGGGCGATGCCCACCCAGGCATGCCAGCCGTTGGACTGGCCCAGGACCAGCAACGGGGTGTCGCCCTGGAGGGCCAGCGGACGGAATTCAGCGGGACCCAGATCAATCCGGGCCACCCCACCGGGCACGGGTCGCGGTCGCGGCCACCCGTGTTGTTCTGGGGCTGGTTCGGTTGCCCGGGCCACCGGTGACAGGGACAGTGCCGCCAACCCCAGCAGCCAGCGCCGCCGGTGCAGGGCCTGAGGGAAGCGGGTGTGGCAGGAAAACGGGGTCAGGCGCATCGGGTCATGGTAGCGCCACTGTCGCTGGAGTGACTGCAGGCGACCCCGGATGCTCAGGGTTTCCACGTGGGGCATCTGGCGATTCCAACGCCAAAGTTCTATAAACCGGTGTGCATATTTCACACCCGCACGAACGGCATCCGGCAGGATGACCGGTCGGCCACCATCTGGAGACAAGCCCATGCCCCTGCTTTTTCCGCGCCCCGCTGCGGCCTTTCTGGCCGTGGCCCTGCTGCCTTCGGTCGCCCTGGCCGAGCGCGTTTCCGTGCGCTACGACGACCAGGCGCGCCCTTTCCCTTCCAACCAGCTGACCGTGCCTGATTTTTCGCAGGCCACCCTGCGACGGGTCAACCTGCCGCTGCCGGACTGCAGCGTGCGCGTGAGCGACTGCCAGGACATCGCGGTGATCAATCAGCTGGACGGTTTCTCCACGCAGCCACGCATCACGGTGCCTTTTACCGGCGACATCGACCCGGCGTCGGTCAACAGCCAGACTGTCTTCCTGTTCAACCTGGGTGACACGCTGACCCTTCGTGGTTTCGGCCAGCGCGTCGGCATCAACCAGATCGTCTGGGATCCGGTCAGCCGCACGCTTTCTTTCGAGCCCGATCAGCTGCTGGCCGAGCGCTCGCGCTACGTGCTCATCGTCACCAACGGCGTTCTTGACACCCGTGGCAAGAAGCTGCAGGTGGCCGATTACCTCGAATCGCGGGGACCCAAGAAAGGGCAGCCCTTCGGTCTGCAGGAGTACCCGCGTGAACTGCGTACAGCAGTGAGTTCGGTGCGCAGCCGGCTGCGTGGCCAGAACGTGGTGGCGGCCTCGCTGTTCACCACCCAGAGCAGCACCGGCGACCTGCTCAAGATCATGCGCCAGATCAAGGCGAACCGTCCGACCCCGGCCGACTTCGAGATCGGCTCGTCGTCTGCTGGTCCCGTGCGTGCCGTGTTTGACGTGGCCTCGCTCGCCGGTATCCAGTTCAACCGGCAGACTGGCGCTGCACCGGGGTTCACCGCATCGTTCCTGCCGACACCGGCCTTGCAGGTGGTACCCGGCAGCGTGGCCAGGGTCGCGTACGGTCGCTACCGTTCGCCCAACTACCAGGGTGCGGACCAGAGCATCCCGGTCACACCGACGCTGACCGGACAACCCCGGCCTTTGGGCAGCCAGGAGCTGGTGTTCCAGTTGTTCGTTCCAGCGGGTCAGCAGCCGGCGGGCGGCTGGCCGGTGGTGGTCTTTGGCCATGGCTTCACCGACAGCATGTACGGTTCGCCCTGGACGCTTGCCTCGGTCATGGCATCTCGCGGTCTGGCCACGGTGTCCATCAATGTGGTGGGACACGGCGGCGGTTCTGCCGGCACGCTCAACGTGCTGCAGACGGGGCAGGCGCCTGTGGTTGTTCCGGCTGGCGGGCGCGGCTTCGATCAGGATGGCAATGGCGCCATCGACAGCACCGAGGGCGTCAATGCCGCTGCGCCTCGGACCATCATCGGCAGCCGCGATGGCCTTCGCCAGACAGTGGTCGACCTGATGCAACTGGTGCGTCAGATCGAAGTCGGCATGGATGTGGACGGTGACGGCACGGCGGACCTGAACCCCGGACGCATCTACTACGCGGGCCAGTCCTTTGGTGGAATCTACGGCACCATGCTGCTGGGTGTGGAGCCCAACATCCGTGCGGGCGTACCCAACGTGCCAGGTGGCTCGATCACCGAGGTGGCGCGACTGGGTGGCTTCCGGGGCCTGACCGGCTTTGCCCTGGCCACTCGGCAGCCCCCGCTGCTGAACCTGCCCCCGTCGGCCAGCCTGCCGATACCGCTGAACTTCAACGAGAACATGCCGCTGCGCGACCTGCCACCGGTGGTCAACGATGTCCCGGGTGCCCTGGCCATCGCCGAGGTGCTTGACCGGTTCGAGTGGGTGCAGCAGTCGGGCAATCCGGTGTCTTACGCGTCGCTCATCCGCCAGCAGCCGCCTGCCGGGCACGCTCGCAAGCCGGTCATTTTCCAGGTCGCCAAGGGTGACACCACGGTGCCCAACCCGACCAGCAGCGCCATCGTGCGGGCCGGTGACTTCGCCGACCGCACCACCTACTACCGCCACGACCTGGCCTACGCGTTCGATCCGACCCTGCCGCGCAACCCGCACACCTTCCTGACCAACATCGCCTCGCCGCAGGCGGCGCCGATTGCGGTCGGTGCCCAGACCCAGATCGCTGTCTTCTTCCAGACCGACGGGGCTGTGGTGATCGACCCGGATGGCGTCGGTCCGCTGTTCGAGGTGCCGATTGCCGGACCGTTGCCGGAGGGTCTGAACTTCCTTCCCTGACCCGTTTCAGGCAGCAAAAAAGCGCGGTTGCCCGCGCTTTTTTTGTGTCCTGCCTCTCTTTGTCAGAAGCGGTAGCCGATGCTCAGGGTGTAGCCCTCGATCTTCGCGCCGCCCTTGTTGTAGTAGTTCATGTAGTCGGCACTGAAGGTGAGGTTCTTGCCTGGAATGATGCGGACGCCACCGCCATAGGAGACATCGGTGTCGTCGGCCTTGCCCAGGCCCCGGAAGTCGAGTTCGCTCTGGGCGGCACCCACACGACCGAACAGCTCGACCGGCCCCAGGGGCAGGCGACCGCCGACATACACCCCCAGGATCTGGCTCACCTTGGCGCGGCCATTGAGCAGCTGGCTGCCGCTGCTGTTGAAGCGATCGTCACTGATGTGGCCCGCGGCAAGCCCCTCCAGGGTGAGGCCGAGCAGTGGTGACACGCCGATGATCGCCCGTCCCATGGCCGGATTGGCCTTCGCCGAGACGCCCAGCAGGGGCACGGACAGGCTGGCGGTCATCGCCGAATAGCCGAGTTCGCCGTAGACGAGTTGGGCGTGCGCGGCGGTGCTTGCACCCAGTGCGAAGGAAGAAAGCAGCAGGGTCTTGGTGAAGTATCGGTTCATGGTGGTGTTCATCGTTTCGTGGGACTGTACTTACCTCGGAGGGGCATACGCGGGATCTGGTTCCCTTCGTCTTCAGGTGCCTGGCCACAAGTGAACGGCGCCTGCATCACTCGAGCACGAATGTCTGTCCCGCCAGGCGCTGGCCCTGGAGCCTCACTTCCAGTGTCCAGTTTCCGGGGACGACCTCGCCAGGCTGCGAAAGTCGGTACATCAGGCTGTTTTCGTAGGTGCCGTCATCACTCTCGATCGGAAACACCGCCCGGCTCAGCGTGGATGGCTGACCGTCCGCCTTCACGATGGGGGGGTGCTCGACGCGAATCTCCAGATCCACCGGTCGGTGCAACGGCAGGCCCAGGATCCGGTATCGGAAGCCGAATGTGGTGCCTTGTACAGCCGGCACGCGACGACTCGCTGAGACCAGCACCGGCTCATCTTCCATCAGGCCGCTGTGTCCCACCGCGGCATCGGCCTGAGCGACTGCGGTGACCTGCTTCGGTGGTGCAAACTGGCCGGATTCGGTGATCTGTGCGCGGATGCCCAGGCCGGGTCCGGCGGCTTGCACCGCCCCTAGCAGGACCATGAGACCGAAACCGATCACCCACAGGCGAATCTGATTGAGGGTGGGGCGTGAAGGGGGCACGAGAGCTTCGCGGTCAGGTGAAAGGGAAGGGGCCATCGAAATCGCCAATGTGCAACACGTGAGTGACCAGGCCAGCCCCGTTGCGCCAAACGTGCAGACCCATTCCAGGGGGCTCCAAAGTGTAGCCGCCTGGCGAGTCACCGATGTCCAGCGCAATCTGGTGCGCGGTCGAGGGCACCGTGATGGCCACGGCGTGTGCCACCTGGCACTGGATGCTGCGGTGGATGTGTCCGCAAACGATGCGCTCGACCTGGCGGTGGCGCGCCACGATCCCGGTGAATGCCTCGACGCCTTGCAGCAGTCCCATGGCATCCATGTGACCGATGTGGGTCAAGAAAGGCGGGTGGTGCATGGCCAGCAGGGTGGGTGTGTCGGGGTCTGCCGCAAGGGTGTCCTCAAGCCATGTCAGCCTGTGCTCGCAGAGGGCGCCATGGGCCGCACCGGGCACCACGGTGTCCAGGGCCACCAGGCGCAGCCCGGGCAGGTCGATCGTGTACTGGATGAAGCCACCAGGGGGGACGTGCTGCAGGTAGGTGTGTTCGGGAAAGGCCGCGCGCAGCGACGCCCGTTCGTCGTGGTTGCCGGGCATCAGCCACACGGGCACGGTGAGTGGTTCAAGCAATTGCCTGAGGTGCTGGTAAGACGCAGGCGAGCCGGCGTCGACCAGATCGCCGGTCAGCAGCACGCCCAGCGGCGCCGGCTGCAGGCTGTTGACGCGCTGCACCGCCATGCGCAACGCTGCAGCGGTGTCCACCCGCTTGTCCACCCGCTTGTCGAGCAGGCGCCCGGGGGCCAGTATGTGGGTGTCGGATAGCTGGACGAGCAGGCAGTGGTCGGCTGGCGCGGGCATGGTGCTCACGAGGGGATGGGCAGTGGGGATCGCGTCTGGTTGTCCGGCGGGCACGGGCTCCAGAATAGGAACATTCGCACGTTTTGGGTGCGACAGCAAGGGCACTCCAGGCCTGGAAACCCATGTTTGCCGATCGCCCGGGCAAACCATGGACGAAACGTCGACATCGATCGAACCCGCCTGTCAGATGGTCCGGCCCGTCCGGGCCAGGTTCCCCCGATGTGGCGGGTATTCAGGCCTGGCAGGCGATGCAGCGAACCGCGTAGCTGTGCTGCCCCTCGGACCAGGCCCGCAACCGGTCGATATTGGGGTGCTTGCCCGGATGGGCCAGGGCGTCGGCCGTGTGCTCGGCGTACCAGTCCAGTCCTTGTGCGGCGGCTTCAGGCGTGATGGCTCCGCCGTGCTGTGCAGCCAGGGCGTGATAGATGGCCAGCGAGCCGGCCTGGCCCGGGCGGTTCTCGATGGTGGCCACCACCGTTCCGGTGGTGTCGGTCAGCTCCAGGGCGGCCAGGTGGGCCACGGAGGGCAGCAGGCGCAGGCGTTCGGCAAAGGTCATGGTGCTTGTGGGGGTGGGGTAGAAGGCACGGTGCCTCGCAGGTCAAAGATCGTAGTCGACCGATTGCTCCGGCAGCACGCTCAGGTCGAGCGGGCGAACCGCGCCCATCCAGAGGGCGCGGTCGCGGTGGTCGATCAGGTCCTGGCCGGTGATGGGGTGGATGAACACCACCAGACCATGTCGGTTCAGGGCCAGCCAGGGCACCACCTCGGCAAACAGCGAGGCCTTGAAGGCCAGCTGGCAACTCCAGTCCGGGTGTGGCCCGACGGGCTGCTGGTGCATGCGCCCCATCTTGAGTGGAAAACGCGCGGCGGCGTCTTCGCACAGGGTACGGGCCCGGTCCAGGGTGGCGGCGTCGAAGTAGACATGGGCGTGGTAACCGACGATGCGGATACCAGAATCGGAAGTGGCGTGGGTGTTCATGGGCGGCCCGATGACGTTTGCTTCGGCGGATCTGCCGGATCCCCTTCTTCGACATCGATCTCGATCACGCCTTCGAACAGATCGATGGCGGTCGCCGCGACACGCGCCGTGTCGTAGTAGGCATAGGCGCCGACGCCCACAGCCCCCACCACCGGCAACCAGCGTGCCGCCCCGCGGCCGAAGGCACGGCGGGCCAGGGTGGCGCCGATGCGGCGGGAGATCATGCCGACCAGCCGGGGCGAGGCACGCCGCACCAGCGTGCGCTGGCCCACACGCACCACCAGGTCGCGAACACCCTGTCCGGCCGAATGCTGGAACAGGCAATAGACCACCTGCTCCGGGGTCAGCTGGGACCGTTTGCCATACAGCGCCGCGATGTCCGCCACCAGCTGGCGCTGCATCTGCCAGACACCGACCATCTCGGGCAGGATGGTGAGCCAACCCAGCGCGCCCGGCGGCAGTGCCAGCGCGCCGGCGGCCAGGGCCGCCTTGGCGGCCGTCGCGTTGGCTCTCTGGCGTGCGTCTTCCTGAGGCTTGCTGCTCTTGCGCAACGTGGACGTCGGCACCTTGCCGAACATGGGCAGGATGGCGCGGGCGAATGCCGACACCTCTTCATGATGCTGGGTTGGTCGGGCGGAAGATGGGGCTTGGGCGGTCACGGGCATTCCTGATGATGGCCAGCACCATAATCTACCCGCATATGACCGCCTTCGACGCTGCCCACCCTGTCCCCTTCTACGCCATCGGCACGCCTGGACAAGCCTGGGGGCCGCTCGAGATCGAGCTCTGGCGGTCACGGCAGCGTCGCCAGCGCAGCCACAGGCAAGACGTGCTGCGGGTGATCGATCGTCTGCGGGACCGGTTCGAGGTGCAGGATTACGGCGAGGTGGTGTATGCCGACGAGCGCTACCCTTTGCAGGCTGTGCGCGTGGGTGACTGGCGGTCGGACCGGCCGGCTGTGCTGGTGACCGGTGGCGTGCACGGGTACGAGACCAGCGGCGTGCACGGTGCCCTGCATTTTCTCGAACACCTGGCGCAGGCCTATGCCGGACCATTGCGACTGCTGGTGGTGCCCTGTGTCAGCCCCTGGGCCTACGAGCGTATCCACCGCTGGAACTTCCACGCCGTGGACCCCAACCGGTCGTTCCGCCTCCCGAGCCCGGCTGCCGAGGCAGCCGCGTTGATGGAGCTGGTGGAGCCTCTGGACGGGCAATTCGTGGCCCACATCGACCTGCACGAAACCACCGACACCGACGAAAGCGAGTTCCGGCCCGCCAAGGCGGCGCGCGATGGCGAGCCCTTCGTGCCAGGCACCATACCGGACGGGTTCTATCTGGTCGACGCGCAGCCTGCCTTCCAGCGGGCCATCATCGACGCGGTGGCGCAAGTCACCCATATCGCGGAGGCTGACGCACAGGGAGCGCTGATCGGATCGCCACAGGTGGATCGCGGCGTCATCCGCTACCCGCTGCGCGAATGGGGGCTGTGTGGCAGTGTCAGCAGCGCCCGCTACACGACGACCACCGAGGTGTACCCCGACAGCCCCCGCACCACACCGCAGGCATGTGTCCGTGCACAGGTGGTGGCCGTGTGCGCGGCGTTGGACTTCGTACTGGCTCAGGACTGAGCAGCTTCTGAGGCATCACCTCGCATCCAGCGCGCCCAGTGGTCGATGCAGGCGCGCACCTTGGGCAGCGTGTCCAGCAGGCGCCTCGCGTGGGCCGCAAAGGTGTCGCCTTCATCGGTCAGGCTCAGCCCATGGGTGGTCCGGTGAAGCAAGCGCACGCCCAAGCGCGCTTCCCGCCGGGCCAGGGCGCGAGAGACCTGGCTGACAGGTGCATTGCGTTCGCGCGCGGCAGCCGAGAGTGAGCCCAGTTCAGCGTCTCGCAGGAAGAGGGCAGCTTCATCCAGATCGAGGTTCATGCGGTGACTTGTTTTGCGTTCAATGCAAAGCCGATTCTGAGATGGACAGGTATCCGAAGCTTGGTGTTGCTGCCACAGTGTGATCACTGCCAACCCACCGGAGCTGGCCATGACGCCCGACCACCAAGATACCCTGATCCGCGCCCATCAGCACGCCATGGCCCCCCAACAGGCCGACAGCGACCGCCGGGAATCCATCAACGACTTCTGGCATGGTGTCAACGCTGCCTGGGCACGTGTGCAACTGGGCAAGAGTGAACGACTCATCCGCGGTGCGCATCGCCTGCAGGCCCGGCTGGACCGCCGTGCTGCGCATTGTTGATCATGGTCGTGTTGCATGGTCCAGCCGAAAGAACTGCAGCGCTCACGCTGCCCACTTCATGCCGGCACTATCTGAAAAGACGCCGTGAGGGTGGTCCTGCCTGTCGATGGCGTGTAGGATGGTTCGCACGCTCTGCAGTGACCCGAAACAGCTGATGAACAACCTGTCTCCCGATCCGGATTCCCGTCC
>JALOSN010000068.1 GCA_025458415.1 Hydrogenophaga sp. | reverse complement strand
GCGGCCAGGCAGGTTCCCAGGGTGGATACGAGCTGTCGACGCTGCATGAGGGTTCTCCTGATATGCTGAAGGATCGTGACGCAGGCAGGAAGGGTGCCCCCGCTGCGGGCTCACAGCGTAATACCATCCTGCTATTTCCGAAGCCTTCTGCCGCCCTTCGGTATGACTTTTCCGACGAACACACCGATTCAGACGGTACGCGGCGCCTGCCCGCACGACTGCCCCGACACCTGTGCGCTGATCACCAGCGTGGACAGCCTGGGCCGTGCACTGCGTGTGCAGGGCGACCCGGACCACCGCCATACCGATGGCGCGCTGTGCACCAAGGTTTCGCGCTACACCGAACGGACCTACCACCCGGAGCGTGTGCTGCAGCCGTTGCGCCGCATTGGCCCCAAGGGCAGCGGCCGGTTCGAGACGATCGGCTGGGATGATGCGTTGGATGCCATCGCCACCCGACTGCAGGCCATCGCCGCACGGGACCCTCAGGCCATCGTTCCCTACAGTTACGCCGGCACCATGGGGCTGGTCCAGGGCGAGAGCATGTCGGCCCGGTTCTTTCACCGCCTGGGCGCCTCCCTGCTCGACCGCACCATCTGCGCGTCGGCTGGCGCCGAAGGTCTGATCCACACGCTGGGTGGCAAGGTCGGCATGAAGGTGGAACACTTTGCCGAGTCGAAGCTGATCCTGATCTGGGGCAGCAACTCGATCGCCAGCAACCTGCATTTCTGGCGCCTGGCCCAGCAGGCCAAACGCGATGGTGCCCGCCTGGTCTGCATCGACCCGAGGCGCAGCGAGACGGCCGACAAGTGCCATGAGCACATTGCGCTGAAGCCCGGAACCGACGCTGCCCTGGCGCTGGCGCTGATGCATGAACTGATCGTCCACGACTGGCTGGACCACGACTACATCGGGCGCCACACCGTCGGCTGGGACCAGCTGCGCGAGCGCGCGCTGCAATGGCCGGCCGAGCGGGCCGCCGAGGTCTGCGGTGTGCCGGTCGAGCAGATCCGCCGGCTGGCGCTGGACTATGGCACCACGAAGCCGGCCGCCATCCGACTGAACTACGGCATGCAGCGCGTGCGTGGTGGCGGTAACGCGGTACGCGCGATCGCCTGCCTGCCCGCGCTGGTGGGCGCATGGCGTCACCGCGCCGGCGGACTGCTGCTGTCCTCGTCCGGCTTCTTTCCGGTTCAGCGCGCGGCCCTGCAACGTCCCGAGCTGCTCGCCGGGCGCCAGCCGCGCACCATCAACATGAGCACGATCGGGCAGGACCTGCTGCGCGAGGCATCGCCCACCTTCGGGCCCAAGATCGAGGCCCTGATCGTCTACAACAGCAACCCGGTGGCGGTGGCCCCCGAGTCACCGCAGGTGGTGCGCGGTTTCCAGCGCGAGGACCTGTTCACCGTGGTGCTGGAACACTTCCTCACCGACACAGCCGACCACGCCGACCTCGTCCTGCCGGCCACCACGCAGCTGGAGCACTGGGACGTCCACTCCAGCTACGGCCACACCGACGTGCTGCTCAACCGCCCGGCCATAGCGCCGCTGGGACAGGCACGAACCAATACCGACATCTTTCGCGCGCTGGCGCGACGCATGGGCTTCAATGAGTCCTGCTTCGGCGACGACGACGAAGCGCTGTGTCGCCAGGCCTTTGGTGAGGCGGTCGATTTCGGACAATTGCTGGAGCGCGGCCATGCCACATTGTCCATTCCCGATGCACCCTTCGCCAACGGCGGTTTCCCGTCGCCATCCGGGCGCTGCGAGTTCTTCAGCGAACGCCTGTCGGCCATGGGCCTGGACGGCCTTCCCGATCACCTGCCCAACCACGAACCGGCCGGCATCGACCCCCGGCACCCGCTGGCCATGATCTCGCCACCGGCGCGCAATTTCCTCAACTCCAGTTTCGTCAACGTGAAGAGCCTGCGCGACATCGAAGGCGAGCCCTGGCTGGAGATCCACCCGGACGATGCCCGTCCGCGCGGAATCGTCGACGGACAGGCCGTCCGGGCTTTCAACCGACGCGGCAGCTACCACTGCCGGGCGCATGTCAGCGAGCGGGCGCGACCGGGTGTGGTCAACGGCCTGGGCATCTGGTGGCGAAAACTCGGCATGAACGGCACCAATGTCAATGAACTGACCCACCAGGGCCTCACCGACCTGGGTCGTGCACCGGTGTTCTACGACTGCTGCGTCGAGGTCGAGCGCCTGTGAGGCTGGCGGGCCTGCTCAGCCGCTGCGGTCTGGTCGTGGCCGCGGTGTGTCTGTCTGCCTGCGCTTCGACTGGCACCGGTGCGGGCTATTACTGGCAGTCGGTCACCGGCCACCTGGAACTGATGCGGGCATCGCGGCCCGTGCAGGAGTGGATCGACGATCCGGCGACGCGCCCCGAACTGAGGCAGCGACTGGAACTGTCGCAACGCATCCGCGACTTTGCGTCGGCGTCGCTGGCCCTGCCGGACAACGCCAGCTACCGGCGTTACGCCGACCTGGGACGCCGCGCCGCGGTCTACAACGTGGTCGCAGCGGGTGAGTTCTCGCTGGAACTCAAGACCTGGTGCTTCCCGGTGGCCGGTTGTGTCGGCTACCGGGGCTACTACAACGAAGACGCGGCCCGGCGGTTCGCCGCCACCCTGCCCGCCGACCTGGACGTGCTGGTCTACCCGGTGCCGGCCTACTCCACCCTGGGCTGGCTGAACTGGCTCGGCGGCGACCCCCTGCTCAACACCTTCATCGCCTACCCGGAAGGCGAGCTGGCGCGGCTCATCATCCACGAACTGGCGCACCAGGTGCTTTACGTCAAAGGCGACACCACGTTCAACGAGTCCTTTGCAACGGCGGTGGAGCGGCTGGGCGGCCAGCAGTGGTTACGCCAACACGCCTCGGCGCAGGCGCAGGAGGAGTACCGGCGCCTGGACCAGCGCCGGCAGGACTTCCGCGCCCTCACCCGCAGCGTGCGTGAACGGCTGTCCGTGGTGTTCAATGACCCTTCGCTGACGAAGGACAGCCGCCGGCAGGCCAAGGCCGCGGTCATGGAGCGGTTTCGTGCCGAGTACGCCGGGCTTCGGGAGAGCTGGGGTGGTCATCCGGGCTATGACGCCTGGGTGGCCCGGGCCAACAATGCCAGCTTTGCGGCCCAGGCGGCCTATGACGAACTCGTGCCCGGCTTCGAGGCCCTGTTCGTGCAGTCGGGCCGCGATTTCCCGCGTTTCTACCAGGCCGTGCGCGACCTCTCACGGCAACCGTTGACCGAACGCCACGCGGCCCTTCGCGCGCTGGCCGATCAGGACACCATCCGCAGCGGACTGCGGCTACCATAACGCGCACAGGGCCGCAGCCGGCCGCCGTAACCAACACCCCACACCATCGACCATGGCTGAGATCCACATCCGACGCGACCACCACCTCGGCATGGCCGAAGCCCGCAAAGTGGCGTGGCGCTGGGCCGAAGAGGCCGAGCAGGACTTCGACATGAGCTGCACCTACGAGGAGGGCCGGTCCTGCGACGAGGTGCACTTCACCCGCAGCGGGGTCAACGGCATCCTCAAGGTGACCAAGGACCATTTCGAGCTCGATGCCAAACTCGGATTCCTGCTGGGCGCCTTCAAGGACCGCATTGAAAGCGAGATCGTGCGCAACCTGGACGACCTGCTGAAAGAGAAAAGGCCGAAGCCGGCGGCCAAGGCAGTGACCGGCTCCCGCAAGAAGTAGAAACCCTGGCAGAACGTCGCACCGACCTGCCGGCCGAATCAGCTCAGCGACTCGATCAGGTCGATGTACTGCTGCATCGCGGTCTCGGACGGCGTGCCCTTGCAGCTGTTCCAGGCATCCCACTTGGCCCGGCCCACCATGTCGCCGAACCCCGGTTTCTTTTCGGTGACGTCACCGGCGGTGGCCTGCTTGTACAGGCCATAGATCTTCAGCAAGGTGGTGTTGTCGGGGCGCTCGCTGAGCTTCTTGGAGTTGGCGACAGCGGCTTCGAAACGGTTCTTGAGATCGGACACGTGGGACTCCTCGTTGTGGGGTTGTTCGGGCTGACACCGGCTGCCGTGTCGACCCGGGCGGGTTGCTGCGGTATCTTACGACCGCCGCAGCCCGCAAAATAGACAGACGCATCCACAACAATGGCCTGCACCTGGCACCCTCAGGCCCCATCAGGAGACACCATGGTCGAGCGCAAGGCAGCCGCAACCGCCACCCCCCAGACACCGGCCGGGGTCCGGCAACGCCCGTCCCGATCGACAGGCCTGGCCCAGGAACTGGCCACGACACTGGGCCTGGACGGCGAACGCATGAGCAAGGTCGATACGGCGTGGCTGCGCATGGATTCGCCGTCCAATCGCATGGTGATCGTCGGCGTGTGGCTGCTGCGACCGGGTGTCAGCCTGGCTGACTTGCGCGAGCGGGTGCGCGAGCGTCTGCTGCCCTACCGCCGCTTCGTGCAGATCGCACGCCAGGACATGGCCGGGGCGGCCTGGATCGACGACCCCCATTTCCGGATCGACCACCATGTGGTGGCCCGGCCCCTGGTTCGCCGTCGGGGTCAGTCGGCGCGTCAGGCCCTGCAGTCGCGGGTGGCGCAGCTGGCCTTGCAGCCACTGGACCCTGGGCGCCCCTTGTGGCAGTTCGAACTGGTGGAGCACCACGAAGGCGGATCGGCCCTGATTGCACGTATTCACCACTGCATTGGCGACGGCATCGCGCTCATCAGCGTGATGATGAGCCTGGTCGATGGCGGCGCGCAGCCGCCCCGGCGCCCGCGCCGGGCGCGCAAGGCCGGCATGGAAGCCGCGGAGGACTGGCTGGCGGACACGCTGATCCGGCCATTGGGCGACATCACCGCGCGGGCACTGGAGGTGGCCGGGGGCGGCGCGGCCCGCTCCCTGGCCATGGTGGCTTCACCGCAGCAGGGACTCAACGAGTCGATCGACCAGGCGGCCCACGTCGCCCGGCTGGGCAGCCAGCTGGTCAGCGATCTGGCCGACCTGGCCCTGATGCCGGACGACTCGCCGACCCGGCTGAAAGGGCAGCCCGGCATGAGCAAGCAGGTCGCCTGGTGCGAGCCGATCGCGCTGGACCGGGTCAAGGCGATCGGCAAAGCCCTCAACTGCTCGGTGAACGACGTGCTGCTGTCTTGCGTGGCCGGCGCCATCGGGGCCTACCTGCGCGAGCTGGGCGACGACACGCGGGGCCTGGAGATCCGCGCCATGGTGCCGATCAACCTGCGCCCCATGTCCGAGGCCTGGCAACTGGGCAACCGCTTCGGTCTGGTACCGCTGGTGCTGCCCATCGGCGTGGATAACCCGATCGAACGCGTTTACGCGGTCCGCGCGCGCATGAACGCCCTCAAGGGCAGCCTCCAGCCCATCCTGACCTTCGGCCTGTTGTCGCTGGCCGGCCTGCTGGTGAAGCCGGCGCAGGATGCCCTGCTGGCCCTGTTCGGCCGCAAGACCACGGCCGTCATGACCAACGTGCCAGGTCCCGGCGAGAAGCTCAAGGTATGTGGTTCGACGCTGGAACAGATCATGTTCTGGGTGCCCCAGACCGGCACCGTCGGCCTGGGGGTGTCCATCCTGAGCTACGGTGGCGGCGTGCAGTTCGGCCTCATTACCGACGGCGGCCTGTGCCCGCAGCCGCAGCGCATCATCGACCGCTTCGAGCCCGAGTTCGATCGCCTGCTGACCCTGACCCTCATGCTGCCCTGGGGCGAAGGCTGAGCAGCGCGGGGGCGTGGTTCAGACCGCGAGCAGCCGCCGGTCCGCAATTTCCAGCAGCCCGTCGAAAATGAGGCTGTCGACCAGCTCGAAGTCGGTCGACATGCTGGGGGCCATCTTCCAGCCCGCTCCGCCGGTCATGTAGCAGACCGGGTCTTCGCCACAATGTCGACGCAGGTTTTCGACCATGCGGTGCACCGCGCCAGCGATGGCGAAGGTGCCGCCGCTGGTGAGGGCGTCGCTGGTGTTGGTGGGGAAGTCCCGCACCTCCCCCGTGGGTACGTGCAGACCTGCGGTTCCCGATTCGAGCGCACGCAGCATGATGCCGTGCCCGGGCAGGATGATGCCCCCCAGGAAACGGCCATTCGCGTCGATGGCCTCGACCGTGACCGCTGT
>JALOSN010000067.1 GCA_025458415.1 Hydrogenophaga sp. | reverse complement strand
GGCGAACTCACGGGCCGGCATCTGGGCCACCTGCTCGAACTGCTTGGTCAGCTCTCGCCCGACGGTCAGTGGGCGTTCACCCAGGACGGCCAGGTCGGTCGCCAGCGCCTCGATGCGGTGGGGCGCCTCCAGAACCACGCAGGCTCGTGGATCGTTGCCGATGGCGGCCACCTCGCGCTGCCGTTCCAGGGTCTTGCTCGACAGGAAGCCAGCAAACACGAAACGCCCAGCCTGTCGGGGGTCCTGGGGGGTGAACCCGGTCACACTCAGCAGGGCGGTCAGGCTGCTGGGCCCCGGCACCGGCACACAGCGCTGGCCAGCCTCCCGAACGGCGGCCACCAGACGGGCACCGGGGTCACTCAGTCCAGGTGTGCCGGCGTCACTGACGTAGGCCACGCGCTGACCGGCCTGCAGGCGAGCAGGCTGCCGGTGTGGCGGGTGTCCTCGCACGCCACGGTGTCGGCCAGTGCCAGCACATGCAGGGCGCGCAGGCCGATGTCGGCAAGATTGCCGATCGGTGTCGCCACCATGTAGAGCGCCCCCTGCGGATAATGCTGGTGGGCCGACGCCTCGCGCGCGGCACTCAGCAAGGTAGGGAGGGCAGAAGACAATGTGTTTTTCCGCAAAAGGCAAGGGCGTGTCCGCCGGTTCCGGGTCGGTGCGCACCAAGGAACTGGGCGACCGGGCCGAACAACTGGCCCTGGAGCACCTGCGGCGTCATGGCCTGACACTGGTCAGGCGCAACTTCCGCACGCCAGGCCGCGGCGGCGGCGAAATCGACCTGATTATGCGCGAGCCCGACGGCACGCTGGTGTTCGTCGAGGTGCGCCAGCGCGCCAGCCAGGCCGGCGGCGGGGCCGGCGCCAGCATCACCGCCCACAAACAGCGACGCATCATCTTTGCGGCGCGGCACTTTTTGCACGCGATCGGCTCAGAACCGCCATGTCGCTTTGATGTCGTCCTTCTCCAGGGTGTGATCCAGGCTGCCGAACCGGGTCGCGGTACGGCGTGTGCTGCGGTCGACGTGCGGTGGCTCAAGGCGGCATTTGATGCATCCGCTACCTTTTGATACGGGCAAACGGGTGTCCAATAGGCACGGGTGCCTGCAGGCCCGGGCCGTCCGGTTCAGGCCCGATATGATTCCCCCATGCTTCTGCAACGCATACAGCAACAGTTCATCGACAGTGCCGACCTGAAGTACCAGTGCGCCCAGTCGCTGGCCCCGCAGGTCGAGGCCGCCACCCAGGCGGTGCTGGCCAGTGTCACCGGCGGCGGCAAGATCCTGACCTGTGGCAATGGCGCTTCGGCCTCTGCTGCGCAGCATTTTTCGGCCAGCTTTGTCGGGCGCTACGAGCGCGAGCGCCCGGAACTGGCGGCCCTGTGCCTGTCGGCCGATGCCGCCGTGCTCACCGGTATTGCCACCGATTTCGACACCCGCCAGGTGTTCTCGCGCCAGGTGCGTGCACTCGGGCACGCCGGTGACGTGCTGCTGGTGCTGTCGACTTCGGGCAACTCGGCCAACGTGCTGGCGGCTGTCGAGGCCGCCCACGAGCGCGAAATGACCGTGGTCGCCCTCACCGGTGGCCGCGGCGGACGGCTGCTTCAGATCCTGAGGGACACCGACGTGCACATCTGTGTCCCGCATGAGGTGCCGGCCCGTGTGCTCGAAGTGCACCACCTGGTCCTGCATTGCATCTGCGACGGTGTGGACGCCCAGCTGCTGGGTCTGCCCGATACCTTGAACCCCGAACAGGAGATTGCCACATGACCGCTTCCCGAGTGAACAACAGCCGCCGTCGGGCAGGCCTGGGCCTGGCCACCCTTGCTCTCGGTCTGGTCCTGCCCGGCTGTGCTCCCCTGCTGGTGGGTGGCGCGGCTGTGACCAGTGCCGTGGTCATCACCGACCGGCGCACCTCGGGCGCACAGCTGGAAGACCAGGGCATCGAATTGCGCGCCTCCGGCCGCGTTCGCGACGAATTGGGCTCGCGGGTGCGGGTCAATGTGACCAGCTACAACCGGCGAGTGCTGCTCACTGGCGAGGTCCCGAACGAACGCGACAAGGCACTGGTGGCGGAAATCGTGGGCAAGGTCGACAACGTGACCGAGGTCATCAACGAGCTGGCCATTGTCAACAGTCCATCCTTGCGGGAGCGCGCCGCCGACACGGTGATCACCGGCCGCATCAAGGCCAGCATCATCGATGTCAAGGAACTGCCGGTCAATGCGTTCAAGATCGTCACCGAACGCAACACGGTCTACCTGATGGGCCGCGTGACCCAGCGCGAGGCCAACCAGGCCACCCAGATCGCCCGTACCACACAGGGTGTGCAGCGCGTGGTCCGGATCATGGAGATCATCACCGAGGAAGAACTCGGTCGCTTGCAGTTCCCGCCAGCAGAGAACACCACCACGAAGTGATGGCATGCCCGTCCGGTGACCCCGGTCGGGCAGTCGCTCAGCGCAGGCGGCGGATCAGGCTGGAGGTGTCCTGCCGGTTGCCACCCATCGACTGCAGGTCGGCGTAGAACTGGTCGACCAGCGCGGTCACTGGCAAGCGCGCACCGTTGCGGCGGGCCTCCTCCAGCACCAGGCCCAGGTCCTTGCGCATCCAGTCGACCGCAAAGCCGAAGTCGAACCGGTCCTGCACCATGGTCTTGCCACGGTTGTCCAGTTGCCAGCTCTGGGCGGCCCCCTTGCCGATCACGTCCAGCACCTGCAGCATGTCCAGGCCGGCCTTCTGACCGAAGGCGATCGCCTCTGCCAGGCCCTGGACCAGACCCGCAATGCAGATCTGGTTGACCATCTTGGTCAGCTGTCCGGCGCCGCTCTCACCCATCAGGGTGAATGCGCGGGAGAAGGCCATGGCCACCGGCCGGGCGGTTTCAAAGGCCGTCGGGTCTCCGCCGCACATCACGGTCAGGGCGCCATTCTGGGCACCAGCCTGACCACCCGAGACGGGCGCGTCGACGAAAGCCAGACCGAGGGTCTTCGCCGCAGCGTACAGCTCGCGCGCCACGTCGGCCGACGCGGTGGTGTGGTCCACGAGCACGGCACCTGGCTTCATGCCGGCAAACGCGCCGTCCGCCCCCAGCGTGACCGAACGCAGGTCATCGTCGTTGCCCACACAGGAAAACACGATATCGGCACCGGTCGCCGCCTCGCGCGGGGTGGTCTTGGCCGCACCACCGAACTCCGCCACCCAGGCAGCCGCCTTGGCCGGCGACCGGTTGTAGACCGTCACCGCATGCCCGGCCTTGGCCAGATGCCCGGCCATGGGAAATCCCATGACGCCCAGGCCGAGAAACGCAACCTTCTTCGGCGCAACGGATTCGTAGGTTTTGGTGGCAATGCTGCTCATGTGCATAAATCCAAAGGGAGGGGAAGCCAGTCCAGAACGCGGTGGAACCGGCTTTGCCGGGCCACTCGCGTTGCCCCCTTGAGGGGGTCGGGCGAAGCCCGGCGGGGGTGTTCTCTAGACGATCGTGAGGTGCTCGGTGCCCGCCGCCAGGTCCTGGGTGCGCGCCCGCTGGCTGTTGAGCTTGATCTGCAGGCGCAGGTCGTTGAGCGAATCGGCATTGCGCAGAGCGTCTTCCAGGCTGATGAGGTTGGCCTCGAAGGCATTGAACAGCGACTGGTCGAAAGTCTGCATGCCGATGTTGGTGCTCTTTTTCATGATCTCCTTGATCTCGGCGACCTCCCCCTTGAAGATCAGGTCCGAGATCAGCGGCGAATTGAGCATCACCTCCACTGCTGCATGGCGCCCCTTGTTGTCCTGGCGTGGCACCAGCCGCTGCGAGATCAGCGCGCGCAGGTTCAGCGACAGGTCCATCAGCAGCTGCGGCCGGCGCTCTTCGGGGAAGAAGTTGATGATGCGGTCCAGCGCCTGGTTGGCGCTGTTCGCGTGCAGCGTGGCCAGGCACAGGTGGCCGGTTTCGGAAAACTGGATGGCGTGCTCCATGGCTTCCCGGTCACGGATCTCGCCCATCAGGATCACGTCGGGCGCCTGCCGCAGGGTGTTCTTGAGGGCCGCTTCCCAGCTGTCCGTGTCCAGGCCGATCTCGCGTTGCGTGATGACGCAGTTCTTGTGGGCATGGACAAACTCGATCGGGTCCTCGATGGTGATGATGTGGCCGTAGGTGTTCTCGTTGCGCCAGTCCACCATGGCCGCCAGCGATGTCGACTTGCCCGAGCCGGTGGCGCCCACCAGGATGCACAGCCCCCGTTTGGACAGTGCGACGTCCTTGAGCACCTGGGGCAGGCCGAGTGAATCGATGGTGGGCAGGGTGGCCGGGATCGTGCGCAGCACCATGCCGATCTTGCCTTGCTGCACAAACGCACTGACCCTGAAGCGGCCGATGTTCGGTGGCGCGATGGCGAAATTGCACTCCTTGGTCCGCTCGAAGTCGGCCGCCTGCTTGTCGTTCATGATCGCGCGCGCCAGCGCGAGGGTGTGGGAGGCGTTCAGTGGCTGAGGAGAGACCTTCACGACCCGGCCGTCCACCTTGATCGCAGGCGGGAAATCCGCCGTGATGAAGAGGTCGCTGCCGCTGCGGCTGAGCATCAGTTTGAGCAGGTCGTTGATGAATTTCGATGCCTGATCGCGTTCCATGAGGTCTTCCTTGTCTCTTCAAGAACGCGGTGGAACCGGCTTTGCCGGGCCACTCGCGTTGCCCCCCTGAGGGGGGATGCGGCCACCCGAAGTGGGCAAGCGACGGGGGTGGGACATGTCTAGCCGGGGAAATTCTCGGGAATCTTGGCCTTGCTTCTCGCTTCAGCCGCACTGATGACGTTGCGCTTGACGAGCTCGGACAGGTTCTGGTCGAGGGTCTGCATACCCACGCTGTTGCCGGTCTGGATGGCGGAGTACATCTGGGCCACCTTGGCCTCTCGGATCAGGTTGCGGATGGCACTGGTGCCCAGCATGATCTCGTGGGCCGCCACCCGGCCGCTGCCGTCCTTGAGCTTGCACAGGGTCTGCGAAATGACCGCCACCAGCGATTCGGACAGCATCGCGCGCACCATGTCCTTCTCTTCGGCCGGGAACACGTCGATGATCCGGTCGATGGTCTTGGCCGCGCTGGAGGTGTGCAGGGTACCGAACACCAGGTGACCGGTTTCGGCTGCCGTCATGGCCAGGCGGATGGTTTCCAGGTCGCGCATCTCGCCCACCAGAATGGCATCCGGGTCTTCCCGCAGTGCCGAGCGCAGCGCGTTGGCGAAACTCAGCGTGTGCGGGCCGACTTCCCGCTGGTTGACCAGGCACTTCTTGGACTCGTGCACGAATTCGACCGGGTCTTCGACGGTCAGGATGTGACCGTACTCGGACTCGTTCAGGTGGTTGACCATGCCGGCCAGGGTGGTCGACTTGCCGGAGCCGGTGGGGCCGGTCACCAGCACCAGCCCCCGCGGGCGCAGCGCCAGGTCGCCGAAGATCTTGGGTGCGTTGAGCTGTTCCAGTGTCAGGATCTTGCTCGGAATGGTGCGGAACACGGCGCCGGCACCGCGGTTCTGGTTGAAGGCGTTGACGCGGAACCGCGAGAGCCCTTCGATCTCGAACGAGAAGTCCACCTCCATGAACTCTTCGTAGTGCTTGCGCTGGGCGTCGTTCATGATGTCGTAGACCATGGCATGGACCGTCTTGTGGTCCAGCGGCTCGACGTTGATGCGGCGCACGTCCCCGTGCACCCGTATCATGGGTGGCAGACCGGCGGAGAGGTGGAGGTCGGATGCCTTGTTCTTGACGCTGAAAGCGAGCAGTTGGGTGATGTCCATCCCGTGGTTCCGTGCGCGGTAGCTGTGACAGACTGATTATGACGACGATTCAAGCCAATCTCCAACTCGTGCGCGACCGCATGGCGCGTGCCTGCGACCGCTCAGGCCGCGACGTGAACGAGGTCACGCTGCTGGCGGTGTCCAAGACCTTTGGCCCGCGGGCGGTGGCCGAGGCCCTGGCCGCCGGGCAGCAGGCCTTTGGCGAGAACTACGTGCAGGAGGGGGTGGAGAAGGTGCTGGCGGTGCGCGAGATGCTGCCGGCCGGGTCCTTTCCCCCGGTCTGGCACTGCATCGGTCCGCTGCAGAGCAACAAGACGCGCCTGGTGGCCAGCCATTTCGACTGGGTGCAGTCGGTCGACCGGTTGAAGGTGGCCCAACGCCTGGGCGAACAGCGCCCCGCCAGCCTGCCACCCTTGCAGGTGTGCATCCAGGTCAATGTCGATGGTGGCGCCAGCAAATCGGGCGTGGCGCCGGCGGAACTGCCCGACCTGGCCGATGCGGTGGCGACGCTTGCAGGCCTGAAGCTGCGCGGCCTGATGTGCATTCCCGATCCGGTGGACGGTTTCGAGGCCCAGCGCACGGTGTTCATGAAGGTCCGTGACCTCTACGACATGCTGCGCGCGCGGGGCCACGCGCTGGACACCTTGTCCATGGGCATGAGCGAGGACCTGGAGCCCGCCATCGCCGCGGGAGCGACCCTGGTGCGGGTGGGGCGGGCGATCTTCGGCAGCCGCGGCTGAGTCGCCCGTCTCCGATGACTCAGCGCACCGGCTTGATGGTTCCGCAATCGGCCGACAGCCACTTGCCCTGAC